>NZ_JATABG010000079.1:0-11302 GCF_036533755.1 Vibrio sp. M260118
GGCTTGAATCGCTTGTAGTTCTGCAGATTTATCTTTGAACTCTTCTTGTAGCTTCTGAGCTACCACTTCACGCTGAGGTAACTGTTGGAAAACTTGAGCAGTATTCACGTAACCAATTTTCTGAGCAGCTTCAGCAGCATTTGCGAAGAAAGAAGACGTCATGACTAGAAGAGAAAGACCAGCCGCTTTAATTGTTTTGTTCACTGTAATTTCCTTTAAATTAGAAGGTTCTGCCGATGGTGAATGTGAAGAATTCTTCGTCATCACCCTCATAAGATTTGATTGGTTTCGCAACCGAGAATACTAGTGGCCCCATTGGAGACATCCATTGCAACGCCGCACCGTAAGATGCACGGTAGTTGGATGGATCTGAGTAGTCATTGTAGTAGCGTTCATTCGCGTACTTAGAGTCGTAGACAAACTCGGTATCCCATACACTTGCCGCATCAACGAACACACTGGTACGAATCTGACTTCTCACGTCATCAGAAGCGAATGGCGTTGGTACGATCAGCTCTATACTCGCAAGGGCTATCGCGTTACCACCCACTGAATCATCCGTAGCAGTCAAGCAAGAGTCGGTATTACATGTACTTGGGTTGCCATTAATAGTGTAGACCGCTTTTGGACCTGCACTGTTCGAGCGGAAACCACGTAGTGTGGTAAAGCCACCCGCGTAGTAGTTTTCATAGAATGGGAACAAGTTGTCGTTGCCATCTGTCTTACCGTAGCCATTACCGTAGCCTAGACGACCACGCATCAACAGCGAGAACTCGTGCTTCTTAGTCAACGGGATGTACTGTCGAACATCGTATTGAAGCTTAAAGTATTGTGCGTCTGAGCTTGGCACGGTCGCTTTAGCAAACGCTTGCTGGTAGTTACCTGCCGTCGGGAAGTAACCACGGTTAAGGTTATTACGCGTCCACGAAATGTTCACATCAAAATCGTTGGTGGTGATGTCACCATTTGGCTGACCGATACTAGTTGCAAACTTCTGAGCCTGATCATAAGTCGGTACGTTACCGATCTTGTTGTGAGTCAGACCAAGACCAAACTCAAAACGGTTCAGTTCATCAAATGGGAAACCCCAGGTCAGGCTAGCGCCATAACTTTCGTTGGTATAGTCAACGATGTTCGCTTCAGATGCTTCGAACTGGTTATAGAAGATCTTACCGCCCAAGCTGACACCATCTAGGTTCCAGTATGGGTCGCGATACTCAAGGCTAACGTTCTTCTGATAGTCGTTCATCATCGCGTTGATACCAACGCGGTTACCAGTACCGGCGAAGTTATCTTGTTGTAGACCAACTTGGAAACTGATACCTGATTCAGTACCGTAGCCAACACCAAAGTTGATACTACCTGAGTTGGCTTCTTTGACGTTGTAAACTAGGTCTACTTGGTCTTCGCTACCTGGTACACGTACTGTCTGGACATCGACCGTTTCGAAATAACCTAAACGACTAAGACGGTTTTTACCCGTTTCAATCGATTTCGAGTTCAACCAACTGCCTTCCATCTGGCGCATTTCACGGCGCAAGACTTCATCTTTGGTTGCGTTGTTACCAACAAAGCGAATATCACGCACATAGATACGCTTACCCGCTTCAACGTTAACAACTAGAGAAACAGATTGGTTTTCATCATCAAATTCAGGAATGGTACGAACTTGAGGGTAGGCATAGCCCGCTTCACCAAGAACGCGCTTAACGTTCTCTTCTAAACTGGTCACCGCGGAACCGTTATAGGTTTCGCCAGGCTCGAAAGTCACTAGCTGTTCAAACTCGGCTTCTTTATCTAGCAGTTCACCACGGAACTTTACGTCTTTAACCGTGTAAGGTAAGCCTTCGTTAAGCCCTAGCGTAATGTACACGCCCTTCTTATCTGGCGAGATAGCAACCTGAGTTGAATCGACCTGAAACTTAAGGAAACCACGGTCTAGGTAGTAAGACTTCAGCGCTTCGATATCACCAGCAAGCACCTGCTTTTGATACTTATCGTCAGATAAGAAGTTCCACCATGCGACATCAACATTAAGCTCAAACCGACTCAACAGTTCTTCATCGGTATATTGTTCATTACCAATAAAGTTAATCTGTTTAATTTTTGCAGAAACACCTTCGGTGAAGACAAATTTCAAATCACTACGGTTACGTGGTAGCGGAGTCACAACCGCTTGTACACCAGCGTTGTACTTACCAACACTGTAGTAGAAATCTTCTAAGCCTTTCTCAATGGTGGAGAGTGTGGTGCGGTCAAGAGCTTCACCCACTCGAATGCCTGATGCATCCAAGTTCTGTTGAAGTTGCTCTTCTTTGATCGCCTTGTTGCCGGAGAAAGAGATGCTCGCGATAGTAGGCCGCTCTTTCACTTGAATAACAAGTACATCATTTTCTCGCAGAACTTTAATGTCTTCAAAGTTACCCGTCGCATACAAGGCACGAATCATCTCAGAGACATCTTGGCTACCAACGGTATCGCCAATACGTACTGGCATTTTCAATAACGCTGCACCTAGTGCGACACGTTGTAAGCCTTCTATTTTAATATCTTGAACTACAAAGTTCTCGGCTCCGTTTGCGCTCACGCTTGTCGCTAACAGGGTCGCAAACAGAATATTTTTCATCGCCATTTTGTTCTAGTTATTCCTTAATTCAACCTTCACTCGATTACAGTCGAGTAAAATCATTGAAAATTGCCACTGCCATAAGAGAGAAAATAATTGCACCGCCGATACGGTAACCCATTTCCTGAAACTTTTCTGGAACAGGGCGTCTTATTACAGCCTCAATAGCAAAAAACAATAAATGTCCACCATCTAGCATAGGTAGTGGGACAAGGTTAATAATCCCTAAGTTCACACTGATTAATGCAAGGAAGCCTAAAAAGTACACTAAGCCATAGTCGGCTGTTGTACCTGCTCCTTTTGCGATCGAAATAGGCCCACTTAAATTGTTTAGTCCAACATCACCAACCACCAGTTTTTTCAACATACTAGCGGTTAAGTCGATGACTTGTCCTGTCTTTTCAAACGCCTTTCCGATTGATTCAAATACACCAAATTGTAGATCGAAGCGATAGTTTTCTGGCCATTCTGCGACTTCAGGTGCGATTCCTGCAAAACCGACCACTCTATCCTTGGATAACTCACGGCTATCCGGTGTCATCTGCAATGATACCCTTTGACCATCTCGTTCAACTTCAACCGTAAGTGCTTTGTTTGGACTCGCTTGAATCGCGTCAACCACTTGCTGCCACTCGGTAATGTCTAGGTCATTAATTTTGGTCAGCAAATCACCCTGCTGCAGACCAGCACGTTCACCCGCACCACCTTCAGATACGTTGGTTAATCGTGCGATAACTTGAGGGGTGTATGGAACAAAACCGAGTGCCGACATAGCGGACTCTTTTTCTGGGTCAAAGTTCCAATCGGTTAAATCAAAATACTTAGTCTCTTCAACTCCAATGCCGTCGGCCGGAGCGACAGTGATAGTCAGTTGTCGATCGCCAATATGAGAAATCAACCCCATATTGACCGATTCCCAATCCGCAGTTTTGACGCCTGAAACAGCTTTAAGTTCCATTCCAGATTCCAAACCTGCTTCGGCAGCAATTGAATAAGGGGTCACTTGGCCTACCACGGGTTTAACCGCCGGTACACCAATCAAGAACACTAGCCAATAAGCGAAGATAGCAAATAAGAAGTTAAATATAGGGCCAGCAGCAACAATGGCTGTTCTCTTCCACAATGGCTTACGGTCAAAAGCGTACTCTTGTTCACCTTCGGCTAAATCATCGACTCGACCATCGAGCATTTTTACGAAACCGCCGAGTGGGATCATTGAAATGCTATATTCGGTACCGTCCTTACCAACCTTACTCCAGATAGATTTACCAAAACCTATCGAGAACTTTTCAACTCGAACACCACATCGGCGCGCCACCCAAAAGTGACCAAACTCGTGCACTGCGACTAAGATGCCTAGCGCAACGATGAAAGAAACAAAGTTCCAGATGATACCCGTCATAGCTTACGCTCACTTATGGTACTGACTGCTAATTCTCTCGCCATTCTATCTAGCTCTAGAATGGTTTCCAAGTCGCGGCAATGTGACTGGTTAACTGACGCACTAAGTTTGCTCACCACTTGCTCATTAACCACAGCAATATCAGTGAACTTAAGCTGACGATTTAAGAAGGCTTCAACAGCGACTTCGTTAGCAGCGTTTAGCAATGTCGTTGCATGTTGCCCCTCATAACAAGCATCAATCGCGAGCTTAAGGCATGGGTAACGTGCAAAATCTGGCTCTAGGAAGGTTAGTTCACCGACTTTTGTAAAATCGAGCGGTGCGACACCTGCATCAACACGTTCAGGATAAGAGAGAGTTAACGCAATCGGAGTCGCCATATCTGGCTCGCCCATCTGTGCAAGCACTGAACCATCGCGATACTGAACCATTGAATGAATCACTGATTGAGGATGGATCAGAACCTTTAACTGCTCTCGAGCGGTGTTAAACAGCCACTTAGCCTCAATGTATTCCAAGCCTTTGTTCATCATGGTCGCTGAATCAACGGAAATCTTAGGCCCCATTGACCAGTTAGGATGGGCGATTGCCTGCTCTGGAGTTACGCTTGCTAGAGAGTCGATATCACTATAACGGAAAGGTCCACCAGAACCAGTAAGCAAGATATGAGAAATACCATGTTGATTTAAATCGCAGCGGCCAAGGTTGGTTTGAATATCATTAGGTAGGCATTGGAAGATAGCATTGTGCTCACTATCCACGGGAAGCAGCTCAGCGCCGTACTGTTCAACCGCACCGATAAACAGTTGCCCAGACATCACCAAGGCTTCTTTATTCGCCAATAGCACACGCTTTCCGGCTTTGACTGCTGCCATTGTCGGTAGTAGGCCTGCGGCACCAACGATAGCAGCCATAACGGTATCGACTTCGTTTGATGAAGAGACTTCACACATCGCATCAACACCAAAGTTCACTTCGGTATTGATCTTTAACTCAGTTAGCTGAGCATGGAGCTTCTTCGCCGCTTGCTCGGTCGCCATCACTGCGTATTGAGGTCGCCATTTCACGCACAGCTCGCGCATCTTATCGACGTTCTGCCCTGCGGCCAGTGCCACGATATTAAACTTATCGGGATTTTGTTCGATTACTTTTAAGGTGCTCGCTCCAATAGAGCCCGTTGCACCAAGGATCGTCAACTTACGCATAGCAAGGAACCAATCAATGAATGAGGCAAACCTAAGCTTGCCTTAAAATACGAAGTAGAGGAATGCAAATACTGGGAACGCAGCGGTTAAGCTATCAATACGATCCAGTACACCACCATGTCCAGGGATAATGTTGCTGCTATCTTTAATGCCCGCAACGCGCTTGAACATACTCTCAACGAGGTCTCCCAATACCGAAATCACTACAGTCACAAGAGTAATTGCGACCATCACAAACGGGCTTGTGAATTGGATATCGAACCAAGTTGCAGTGCCCCATCCAACCAAAATTGCAGTAATGATGCCACCAACTAAACCTTCAATGGTTTTATTTGGGCTAACATGAGGCGCCATTTTATGCTTACCCATGCTTTTACCAGCAAAGTACGCCCCACTATCGGCGGCCCAAACAATAAAGCACACATACAACACTAGCTTTGAGCCATGGTATGGGTCAATGTCGATACCTTCAGCACGAAGTAACACCACACTCCAGAAAAACGGCAGTAGCGTTAAAATACCAAAGCCATGGCGTAAAAAGTTAGATCCTTTCCATAAGGATGATGAGTTTGGATAGGTAATAGCAAGAATGCTCGCAGCCAACCACCACACACAGCCAATTGCTAATATGCCATAGTGGGAATCAGTAATTAGATTTAGGTTCAACACATCTGATGGAACAAACCATAGTGTTGCTGCACTGACTAGAACAGTAGGGATAAGTGCAATAGCACGTGAAGGAGCGTCAACAAACTGTGTCCACTCCCAGAAACCAATTAACGTCACCACAGCAAGGGCGACCATAAACATAGATAGAGAAAGTTTGAATATACCCAAAATCACCAAAGGCGCTAGGATTAGTGCAGTTATAATTCTTTGTTTCAAACTTTGATCCTTTATTCGCTTTCCATCAGAGCTTTTACTTGCTCACCCGTACAACCAAAACGGCGCTCACGGTTTACAAACCAAGTCACAGCCTCAATTAAGCTATTTTCATCGAACTCTGGCCAGTAAATCGGGGTAAAATACAGTTCCGCATAAGCCATTTGCCAGAGCATAAAGTTACTAATACGACATTCGCCACTGGTGCGAATCATCAAATCGACTTCAGGTAAATCTGCCATGGTGAGATGCTGCGTGATTAGCTCTTCACTAATCTCCTCAGAACTTAGCTCGCCTTGGGCAACCTTAGCTGAAATCGCTTTTGTCGCCTGCATAATATCCCACTTGCCGCCATAGTTGGCTGCAATATTGATCACCATACCTGTATTGCCTTCAGTCAAGGCTTCGGCTTGGGCGATCTTTTTTTGCAGACGCTCGTTAAAACGCGACTTATCGCCAATAACGCGTAGACGTAGATTGTTCTTATGCAGCTTTTTGACTTCTGTAGAAAGAACCGTAATAAACAGCTCCATCAACACACCCACTTCCTCTTCCGGACGTCTCCAGTTTTCGCTGCTAAACGCAAACAGGGTAATCGCTTTGATACCTAGCCTAGCCGAGGTAGATATCGCTTTACGAACTGCTGCAACACCATTCTTATGACCAAAGACACGCGGTTTGCCTTGAGCCTTAGCCCAACGACCGTTGCCATCCATAATGATTGCGATATGTTTCGGGAGTAAATCAGGAGAGAGTTGTGAGTTTTGCATAAGACGTTGATGAGTTATCAGCAGGGGACAGAGAGTAGCATAAAAAAGCGCTGTACTGCGAGCACAGCGCCTCTTATAGAGAAAGTTTGTGGAGAATTAGACTTCCATCAACTCTTTTTCTTTTGCAGCTAGCACTTCGTCTACTTGTTTAACAGCAGCGTCAGTGATTTTCTGAATCTCATCTTGACCTTTACGATCTTCATCTTCAGAAATTTCTTTGTCTTTTAGTAGCGCTTTTAGCTCGCCGTTCGCATCACGACGGATGTTACGGATAGCAACACGGCCACCTTCAGCTTCGCCACGAACGATCTTAACTAGGTCTTTACGACGCTCTTCTGTTAGTGGTGGAAGTGGAACGCGAATGATAGTACCTGCAGACATAGGGTTTAGACCTAGGTCAGACATCATGATCGCTTTTTCAACTTTAGGCGTTAGTTCTTTATCAAATACTGTGATTGCCAGAGTACGCGCATCTTCAGCCACAACGTTAGCGACTTGGTTAAGAGGTGTTGGTGCACCGTAGTATTCAACATTGATACCCGAAAGCAGGCTTGGATGTGCACGGCCTGTGCGAACTTTAGAAAGGTTGTTTTTTAGAGCTTCAACGCTCTTGTCCATGCGCTGTTGAGCGTCTTGTTTGATTTCGTTAATCACAATATCACCTTAATGTGTAATTCTTTCTAAAAGAAAGCTTAATCTGGCGTATTCAAAAGGCAATACCACAGCACCATTTTTGATGCTGTGGCGATAAGAATTACTCAGCGTCGCTGATTAGTGTGCCTTCTGCTTCACCCATTACCACGCGACGTAGTGCGCCTGGCTTATTCATATTGAATACACGGATTGGCATTTTGTGGTCACGAGCCAATGTAAATGCTGCCAAATCCATCACTTTCAGCTCTTTATCAAGAACCGCGTTGAATGAAAGCTTATCATACAGCTCTGCGTCTGGGTTTGCTACTGGGTCAGCGCTAAATACACCATCTACTTTTGTCGCTTTTAGAACTACGTCAGCTTCAATCTCAATACCGCGTAGACAAGCAGCAGAATCCGTCGTAAAGAATGGATTACCTGTACCAGCAGAGAAGATAACAACGCGACCTTGGCGTAGTTCACGAATAGCGTCTGCCCAATTGTAGTCGTCACACACACCTTTTAGTGGAATAGCTGACATAACGCGAGCATTAACATATGCACGGTGCAGTGCATCACGCATCGCAAGGCCGTTCATTACCGTCGCTAGCATACCCATGTGGTCACCTACTACACGGTTCATGCCCGCTTCAGCTAGGCCTGCACCACGGAACAAGTTACCACCACCGATAACCACACCGACTTGAACACCAAGTTCAACCAACTCTTTTACTTCTTGAGCCATACGGTCCAGGATTGCTGGATCAATGCCAAAACCTTCTTCGCCTTGAAGTGCTTCACCACTCAGTTTTAACAGAATACGTTGATATGCTGGTTTAGGGTTCGTAGTCATGGAGTTTACCTTCCAAAAGAGAGTTGTTGATTAACAGTCATGGATAAAGACTTTATAAAGTCTGCATCCATCACTACTAAAGCTTGTCCTTTAGTCATAAAAAGACCGCAGCCTTGGCTACGGTCTAAAAAGTATGCAAGTCTCTAAGGATTAACCTTTTTGAGCTGCAGCAACTTCTTCAGCGAAGCTCATTTCTTCTGCTTTCTCGATACCTTCACCTACTTCTAGGCGAACGAATGTAGCAACAGAAGCGCCTTTCTCTTTCAGCATTTCGCCAACAGATTTCTTAGGCTCCATGATGAACGCTTGACCAGTTAGAGAGATTTCGCCAGTGAATTTCTTCATGCGGCCAACAACCATCTTCTCTGCGATCTCAGCAGGCTTGCCTTCGTTCATAGCGATTTCAACTTGAACTTCTTTCTCTTTAGCAACTACGTCAGCTGGTACGTCTTCTGGGTTAACGTACTCTGGCTTAGAAGCAGCAACGTGCATTGCAACGTGCTTAAGAGTTTCAGCATCGCCTTCACCAGCAACAACTACACCGATTTTCTCACCGTGACGGTAAGAAGCGATAGCAGTACCTTCAACGTACTGAACGCGACGGATGTTGATGTTTTCACCGATCTTAGCAACTAGAGCAACACGCTCTTCTTCGAACTTAGCTACTAGCTCTTCAACAGAAGCTTTAGATGCTAGAGCGTCAACTGCAACTTTCTCTGCGAATGCAGTGAAGTTACCGTCTTTAGCAACGAAGTCAGTTTGGCAGTTAACTTCAAGAAGAACAGCAGTGCCGTTTTCTTCTTTAATGATGATTGCGCCTTCAGCAGCTACGTTACCTGCTTTCTTAGCAGCTTTAGCAGCACCTGATTTACGCATGTTTTCGATTGCTAGTTCGATGTCAGCGTTTGCTTCAACAAGCGCTTTTTTACATTCCATCATGCCTGCGCCAGTACGTTCGCGCAGTTCTTTAACTAGAGCAGCAGTAACAGCCATTCTCTATTCCTCAG
Source organism: Vibrio sp. M260118 (assembly GCF_036533755.1). Classification (NCBI taxonomy): domain Bacteria; kingdom Pseudomonadati; phylum Pseudomonadota; class Gammaproteobacteria; order Vibrionales; family Vibrionaceae; genus Vibrio; species Vibrio sp. M260118. The sequence continues at coordinate 9,379 of NZ_JATABG010000079.1, forward strand.
TTGATTCTGGATTTGGTAAAAAACAGGGGCCTACATTTTCGGCCCCTGCTGATAACTATAACTCAGTTTATGCTACAACTAGGTTGCACATAATCTAAGTGTGACTAGGAGCCGCTATTATTCAGCTTCTACGAAACCGTCTTTTTCAGCAGCTGCAGCTACGTCTTTGTTACGACCTTCAGTTACTGAAGTTGCAACAGCGTTTAGGTAAAGCTGTACTGCACGGATCGCATCGTCATTACCTGGGATGATGTAGTCAACGCCATCTGGGTTAGAGTTAGTATCTACCACAGCGTAAACTGGAATACCTAGGTTGTTCGCTTCTTTAATCGCAATGTGCTCGTGATCAGCGTCGATTACGAATAGAGCGTCTGGTAGGCCGCCCATGTCTTTGATACCACCAAGAGATTTCTCTAGCTTCTCCATTTCGCGAGTACGCATTAGAGCTTCTTTCTTAGTTAGTTTGTCAAAAGTACCGTCTTGAGCTTGAGCTTCAAGATCTTTTAGACGCTTGATAGACTGACGAACAGTTTTGTAGTTAGTAAGCATACCGCCTAACCAGCGGTTGTTTACGTAGAACTGGTTGCTTGCGATTGCAGCTTCTTTAACAGCTTCAGATGCAGCGCGCTTAGTACCAACGAATAGAACTTTACCTTTCTTCTCGCCAACTTTAGCTAGTTCAGCTAGAGCGTCGTTGAACATTGGTACAGTTTTTTCTAGGTTGATGATATGAACCTTGTTACGAGCACCAAAGATGAATGGCTTCATTTTTGGGTTCCAGTAACGAGTCTGGTGACCGAAGTGAACACCAGCTTTTAGCATATCGCGCATTGATACAGTTGCCATTTTAAAATCCTCTATGGGGTTAGGCCTCCACATCCCCCATAACTCCGACTAGGCTTCTGCCCAGCACCCCGGAATATGTGACGGAATGTGTGTGATTTAAAGATATAAGTTAGTTGGAGGTAATATGCTTCGCCAGTTAAGAATCTTAACCAGAGACAACAGACCACGTTCCGGCGCGCTTTATACCATATTATCACCCTGCCTGGCTAGTAAAAAAACGCTCTCATCCGGTTTTCAGTCGCCCTTTATAGAATTGCTCACGTCTTCTATGATGAAGAATAATTCTCATTAGGCGAGGTTCCTGATAGAATGCGGCCAAACGCACCTAAGTGTGCAGTAGAGTTAAGTAGAGAAAGCGATGTCAATCAAGATTAAAACAGCTGAAGAAATCGAACGTATGCGAATAGCGGGCGCGTTAGCCGCTGAAATCCTAGAGATGATCGAGCCTCACATTAAAGAAGGCGTAACGACAGAAGAGCTAAACCAAATCTGTCACGATTACGGGATTGAAAAAGGCGCGTACTCTGCACCGCTTGATTACCATGGTTTTACTAAGTCAATCTGTACATCGATCAACCACATCGTTTGCCACGGTATCCCTGCCTCTCAAGATGAGATTGGTAGCAACGGGCAAGCAAAGCCTGCCGTGCTTAAAAATGGCGACATTATCAATGTTGATATTACCGTTATCATCCCAAATGATGCTGACGCCGATCTTAGCGTTCGTCCACAAGGCTACCATGGTGACACTTCTAAGATGTTCTTAGTTGGTGATGTCTCACCAGCAAACAAACGCCTATGTATGGTGACTCAAGAAGCTCTATACGTGGGTATGCGCCAAGTAAAACCTGGTGCAACCGTCGGTGATATCGGCACCGCAATTGAAAAATACATCAAAGACAACAACAAAAAGAACCCGCGCAACAAGTTCTCTATCGTCAAAGATTTCTGTGGTCACGGCATCGGCAACGAGTTCCATGAAGAGCCACAAATCGTTCACTACAAGAACAAAGACCGTCGCGTCCTTAAAGAAGGCATGTGTTTCACTATCGAGCCAATGATCGACGCAGGTAAGTTT
>NZ_JATABG010000080.1:0-11184 GCF_036533755.1 Vibrio sp. M260118
GAGCAGTTCAGGATCATCAAACAGACTAGCCTTTAATTTAGTAGCAAAAGGGAGAAATCACGCCTTCTCCCTGTGTCATTTCATTGCGTAACTAGTTCTGATACTCATTCCAACCGCGCTGCCACTCCATGCGGAATTTCTGTGCCGTCTCCGTTCCCTCACAAACACCTTCATAGTACTGACCTGATAGACCAATTTGGTATGCGAAGTCTGGGTTACAATACTCGCTAATTCCTTCAAGATAACCCTGCTCATAATCAGAATGTTTAGCGCTACCTAAACTTGCTAAATCATTGTAAGAACGTTGAGTGTGTCCAGTAATACCATCTTGATATCCGATTTGATACCAATCTCCTTGCTTAGCTAACTCTTCCGGGGTGCTGCTACACGCCGCCAAAACTGCCACTAACGCTGCGATAACGATTTTTTTCATTGTTTTTCCTTATTGATGCAGACAATCGAAGGCTAGCTATCTTAAGGTCTGAACCCTAGTTATTGATATAACAACAGAATTGCACGCCTACCATTAATCAAACCACTAAATACCAATAAATGCCACTCGCCACCAGCAAAAACCGCTTATTTTCTCAATCCGCCACTCATTTCGCTATTTGACCACTCACTCCAGAAGCGAATGAAGATGGCTAAGCATGCGCATAATATGCATGGTGAGCTTAATTATTAAGGACAAGTGCTATGTTGTGGTTTCTAACCTGTGTTGCAGCCCTAATCGGCGGATACTTTATTTATGGGGCTTTTGTAGAAAAAGTCTTTGGCATTAACGAGAAGCGTCAGACACCCGCGCATACTAAAGCGGATGGCGTTGACTACGTTCCAATGTCGACCAAGAAAGTTTACCTAGTTCAGCTACTTAACATCGCTGGCGTTGGTCCTATCTTTGGTCCAATCATGGGCGCACTGTATGGCCCTGCCGCTATGCTATGGATTGTGATTGGCTGTATTTTCGCGGGTGCCGTACATGACTACTTCTCTGGTATGTTGTCAGTACGAAACGGCGGTGCTTCCGTTCCTACCATAACAGGCCGCTACTTAGGCAATGGCGCAAAACACTTTATGAATATCTTTGCCATTGTTCTACTGTTGCTAGTTGGTGTTGTTTTCGTTTCTGCTCCTGCAGGTATGATCACCAACCTAATCAACGATCAAACAGACCTAACAGTTAGCATGACCACTATGGTTGTGGTGATCTTTGCTTACTACATCATCGCGACGATTGTTCCTGTTGATAAAATCATTGGCCGCTTCTACCCACTGTTTGGCGCTCTTCTAATCTTCATGTCTGTTGGCCTGATGACTGCGGTAGCTCTATCGAGCGAACACACTGTTATGGGTGAGTTCCAAGTTAGCGATATGTTCACTAACCTAAACCCGAACGATATGCCAATTTGGCCTGCACTATTCATTACCATCGCTTGTGGTGCTATCTCTGGTTTCCACGCTACTCAATCGCCACTAATGGCACGTTGTATGGAGAACGAGAAAAACGGTCGCTTTGTATTCTACGGTGCAATGATTGGTGAGGGTGTGATTGCTCTTATCTGGTGTGCGCTTGCACTCTCTTTCTTCGGTACAATGGACGGCCTTGCAGAAGCAGTTAAGAATGGCGGCCCAGGTAACGTAGTATACAGCGCAAGCTTCGGCCTACTTGGCGTATTTGGCGGTATTTTGGCTTTCCTAGGTGTAGTTATTCTACCTATCACTTCTGGTGACACTGCGTTCCGCTCTAGCCGTCTGATTCTGGCTGAGTACTTCAACGTTGACCAAAAGGCGCTGCGTAACCGCCTAATGATGGCTATCCCACTGTTTGTTATCGGTGGCATCTTAACTCAAGTAGACTTCGGCGTTATCTGGCGTTACTTCGGCTTTGCTAACCAATCAACAGCTGTAATGATGCTGTGGACTGCGTCAGCATACCTACTTCGTCACAATAAACTGCACTGGATCACTACCGTACCAGCCATCTTCATGACGACTGTATGTGCGACCTTTATTCTAAACAACAGCACACTAGGCTTTGGCTTACCGATTGCAGTTTCAACCGTATCAGGCATCTTGTTTGCTCTAGCGATTACCGCTTACGTGATTAAAACGTCTAAAGGTAAAGGCGAAACAGAATTAGCGGATGAAGAAAAACCAACCACCGCGACGGAAACGGTATAACGGCTTTGATATCTTTGCTTGCAAAACAAAAGGCTCCCTCGGGAGCCTTTCTTAAAACTAAACCAAATGCAACTGGGCTTTTTCGCTCATCCAGTTACTTTTTCGGTGATAAGGTCGCGGTTATTTTTTGACTGTTGGCACCAAATGTCCAAGTTGCTCTTTGCTGAATATCGCTTAAGCTAATGCTGTCCGCAGTTGCTTCGATATTCAATAGTGCGTCAAGTCCATAACCATGAATCAAATAACGACTATAAAACCAAGCACGCTGAGCTGGGTCTTCATCAAGTGGCTTTAGCCCATTGGTAAGTTGCTTAAGTGCCGTACTTTTCTCTTGCTCTGTGATCGAGCTAGCGAGACCCGCGAATAAAGTGCTTAAGGCCTGCTGTACCTCATGGACATCTTTTGCAGCCACTTTGACATTGACAAACCAGTCCGATACTAACTCACCATCTTGAGTGACAGGATACACTTCTGGAGAGTAATCTAAGCCACGCTTTTCTCGCACTTCATCGAGCAGTCGTGCACTTGCAATACGTTGCAAGGCATCTTCAGCAAACAGGTCTTTAGCTGTTTTGGGTTGTGTTTGCATATTAATCAATCGAGTGAGAACGGCCGTCCCCTTCTCTTGGCTTTCTGCCACATCAAGCTGTTGAGTCAGATTAAGGTTATAGCCGTTATCAAAGTTAAGCGGTAACGCTTGCTGCGAGTTGAAGGCTATTGGAGCGATATACTTACGCAGCATTGCCGCTACTTGATTTGACTCTAAGTCAGCAATAATGACTAACTTGTTGTCTCGGTTGTAGCTAAATAGTTGATTATGAACACTGAGTAGTTGCTCTGGTGTCACTGTAGCTATGTCAGAGTTCAATATAAAACGGTGACGACTGCTAGGCTGATAAGTAGTAGCATTGATCGCCTTGTACCATTGCCCCTCAGGCGAGGCAAAGAAAGCATTGTTATCTTGGTAAATTTCCTGTTTCACTGCTTCAAGCTGACGTGACTCTACCTTTACCTCTTGCGAGATATTGAAAATAACATTGAGCGCGAGGGACAACTCTTTAGCGGCACTGTTTATCTCAACACCGTGGGCAGTAAAGCCGACGAAAGGATACACTGCAATATCTTTCTTGCGTAGGAAACTATCAAACTGGGAGCCATTAAACTCTCCCAAGCCACTGCGAGCGGCCGTTGGTACAAGTAGATTTGCGGCTGCATATAGATCTGGTGTCAATGCAGATTTACCACCTTGGCTAGCATAAACCAAGTGAGCTCTCTTACCCGCTTTTTCATCTCGTTGATACCAAACCTCAATGCCATTACCAAGTTGCCATACCGTGAGATCTCGCTCCTTATCGACTCGTGATACTATCTCACCAGGTGCTTTAGGTTGCAGTATTTCCGACGTTACCGCCTGAAGAGCTTGAGGCTTAGTTCCTTGCTGTTGATACTCTTGTGATACTTTCACCAACGCGCTATCTAAATCGCTTGACGACTCATTGGCACTATAACCTTGCAACCAAGTAATGTCGGACGACAATAAGTCATTAAGGTTTTTATTTACTCGAGTTAAGTCTACGTGGGCAATAAAGTCGTTTAGACTTGATTGTTTAAACTCGCGACTTTGCACCGGCATTGCTTGTTCGATCGCGAGTAACTTCTCTTCTATGATCTGCAGCGGCTTGCGCTTATCCCAGTCACTATCGAGGTTTTCAAGTGCACTGGTGTAGCTAGCCATTATGCTGTCCAATTCGTCTTGACTCACGCCGTAGTCACGCAAAGATCGTAGCGTTGCCAAGAACGTCTCTTGAGTCGCATCACGTTGGTCAGAAGCAAATGCAATCTCAGTGACAGAGAGACTATTGTAATCTAGCCACTGTGTATAACTGCCCGAATACTGAACCGCTATGGCGGCATCATTAAGTGCAGCGTTAAGGCGCTGAGTAATCAACTGTTGAGCAATATCATCTAGCCAGAACTGATACTGCTGCTTGTACTTGTTGATGGCGATAGGCCCTCTATCGACAATCATGTGTAAACTCGGCGACTCCATATCCCCAGTTGGCAGTGAACGAGAGCTAGAGTCAATAGAGACTGTACGCTGCTTCTCGACCGCAGGTTGCCCATTACTTTTCCAGCTTAAGAACTGCTCAGCAATCAACATTGAAAGCTCTTTAGAGTTAATATTGCCAGCAATAACTAACTCTGCATTCTGTGGCTGATACCAAGTATGATAGTAATCAATTAAGCCTTGGGAGGTCGCTTGTTGCACCGCATCCTCAGTACCAAGCGGGTCACGGTTTTCTAAGATTGAGCCTTTAATAGCAGCCAGATACGCCTTTGTCGCTAGCGACTCATTCTCTGGTCGAGACAAACGAAACTCACCCAGAATTACCCCCTTTTCTCGCTCTACTTGCTCAGGAGCAAACTCAATGCCATCAGCGACATCTCTCATCCAAGTTAAGGCTAGAGATAAGTGCTCCTTGTCTGCTAAATCCATTTTGTAGGCCGTCATCTGATAACCAGTAAAGGCATTGATATCGGCGCCAAAACTACCACCAGTTTTCTCGAACATCTTAATAACGTCATTACCGGTAAAGTTTCGGCTACCATTGAAAGCCATATGTTCTACAAAGTGCGCATAACCGCGTTGCTCGCTTGACTCTTGCAGAGAGCCAGCATGAATAATAAGACGGATAGAGATCTCTTCATCATCCGTCGGATAGAGGTGATAACGCAATCCATTATCGAGTTGATGTTGACTCCAGTTTGCGTCTTCAGGTATGGGTTTGTCTAACTCAGAGTTACAACCGACACTAAATAGAATTAATAAGGGGAAAAGCCATTGTGTGACAACTTTCATGAACAGCTCCTAGTTCAAATACTTGGAGCACTATAGCGTTTTGACTTTAAAAAATGTGCAACAGCCAGTGTAATTGCAGCAAAAATGCGAAACAAAACACTGAAATTTGCAACTTGCATAAATGTCAGTTAAATACTGACACTTTCACACAATGAAACAAAAAAAGCCCTTAACTCCTCAAAGAGTTAAGGGCTTGTCTTTTTCTTTTTGTAGAGATCTAATCTACTTGCTTAATCTGAAGCTCTTTTGGTACTTCAAAGAACATATTTTCTTCACGGCCTTGGATCTCTTCTACCGCTTGAGAGCCCACAATTTGTTTAATTGTGTCTAAAATTTTATTGACCAACTCTTCAGGTGCAGAAGCCCCTGCCGTTACGCCAACTTTGACCTTCCCATCAAACCACTCAGGTTTGATATCTTCAGGGCAGTCTGTCAGGTAACCTGGCGTGCCTAGCTTTTCTGCTAGCTCTTTTAGCCGAGTTGAGTTCGATGAGTTCTTTGAGCCTACCACAATCACGACATCAACGTCTGCTGCCATTTCTCGTACCGCATCCTGACGATTTTGGGTCGCGTAGCAGATATCATCTTTACGCGGGCCTTGAATATCGGGGAAGACTCGACGAAGCTCATCGATAACATCCGCTGTCTCATCTACTGATAAGGTCGTTTGGCTCACATAGTGCAGATGACTAGGATCTTTTATCTTAGCTTTAAGCTCAATAACGTCTTCTGGTCTTTCAACCAGATACATACCACCCTTATCACTAGAATACTGTCCCATGGTGCCTTCGACTTCCGGGTGACCGGCATGACCGATCAGTACGACTTCCATATGCTTGCGACTGGCACGCGCCACTTCCATATGAACCTTGGTCACCAACGGACAGGTGGCATCAAACACAGTTAAATCACGCTGTTTTGCCTCATTGCGCACAGCTTGAGAGACACCATGAGCGGAAAAAATGACGATGTTGTCATCTGGCACTTCACTCAGTTCTTCAACAAAGATAGCACCACGCTGTTTCAACCCTTCAACCACAAAACGATTGTGTACTACCTCATGGCGTACGTAAATTGGTGGTTGGTATAGCTCTAGCGCTCTTTCGACAATGCTGATCGCGCGATCAACACCAGCACAAAAGCCACGTGGGTTTGCTAACTTAATTTTCATTTCATTGCTCATGATGATTATATTTTCGCTTTGGCTGGCTATTCTACTGACAAAATTTCAACTTCAAAAGTGACATCTTGCCCAGCGAGTGGATGGTTAAAATCAACGGTCACTGAATCGCCAGCGATTTCTTTAATGATTCCTGGAATTTCCATCCCGTCAGGGCCTGAGAACGCCATAATAGTGCCAACTTCCACTTCCGCATCACCGACAAACTTAGCGCGATCCATGTAGTGCACGTTATCAGGATTTGGCATACCAAATGCGTCTTCAGCTTTAAGCTCAATCGCTTTATTGTCACCGGTCGTCAGTCCTAACAGGCACTGTTCAAAACTTTCACTCAGGCTACCATCGCCAATCACTAACTTAGCCGGTTTGCCCATGTTATGAGTGCTATCGGCTACCGAGCCATCTTTCATTTTGATTGTGAAGTGTAGAGTTACCGCTGAATCTTGGGCTATTGTCGTCACGTTACTGCTTCCTTGAGGTTATTGTTATGTTCACAGCGTCCGAGAATAGGTGCCACCGCTGTGAATATGACGGGTATACTAAAAAGCACTACGGGAATCAACCGACAGCACCTAAGGTTATTCCACTTATCACGGATTAGGCTTTAGCGTCTTGTTTATTGCGAAAGCCATCGAGAATGATCATTGCCGCACCAATACAGATGGTTGAGTCAGCCAGGTTGAAAGCAGGCCAATGATAGTTGCCCCAAAAGAAGTCGAGGTAATCAACGACAAAACCGTGGACAACGCGGTCAAACACATTACCCACAGCACCACCAATAATCATGGCATAAGCGATATTATTCCACTTTTCCTTAGCTGGTAGCTTGCTCATCCAGTAGGTCAGCATTGCAGTAACCACAAACGCGATGCCGGTAAATAGCCAGCGTTGCCAACCTGCTTGGTCACTTAAGAAGCTGAATGCCGCCCCATAGTTATGTACGTACAGCAGATTAAAGAAAGGCAGTACTTCGATACGATTAGCCCAGCCATAACCCATGTTATCCATCACAAAAAGCTTGATGCCGATATCAGCAAAGAAGATCACGATCGCAAGCCAAAGCCAGCGTACACCAGATTGTTTTAGTGGAATGTTACTCATTAGAGTTCCTACCAATTATTAAAAGCTCGCCACTCCACCAGTGAGGTGCGAGCAAATCAAAAATTCAATTAATTAGAGATCCCCAACTCGGTCGTTCCTCCCTCTTGAGGATGACGGTACGACTAAACTCAAGACTGTCATTCCTTAGAGCGAAGAATGAGTGAGTAAGGAATCTCGATCAACTTGAACTACTCTTACCTAAGTGTCTCTAACGAGCAGTTAAAAATAACCCCAGTAGGTACTGGGGCTATTCAATTTCAATAAAGTTCCGAAAACCTAGGCAAAGCGGCGTGTTTCACCTTCCCCATCAACGTTCGACACACAACGACCACAGATCTTCTCGTGACCTTCAATTGTGCCTACGTCTGGAGTGTGGTGCCAACAACGGTCACACTTCTCGTTCTCTGTTGCTTTCACTTCAACGAACAGACCTTCTACATCTGTTGCTTGTGCAGCATCTGTTTTGTCGCTTAGCGGCTTAACAACTGCAGCTGAAGTCAGTAGCGCAAAGCGTAGCTCATCTTCTAGCTTACCTAGTTTCGCTGCTAGTGCGTCATCTGCAAACAGAGTCACTTCAGCTTGTAGTGAACCACCGATGGTTTTCTCTTTACGAGCATCTTCTAGTAGCTTGTTCACGCCACCACGAACGGCTTGGATTTCAGCCCAAAATTCGTTGTTCAGCTCTTCGCCTTCTGCTAGACCGAATAGACCTTCATACCATTCGCCAGTGAAAACAAACTTATCACGGCTTTCACCTGTCGGAAGGGAAGCTGGCATTTCGTTCCAGATCTCGTCTGCAGTGAATGACATAATTGGCGCCATCCAACGAACAAGCGCTTCTACGATGTAGTAAAGCGCAGTCTGACAGCTACGTTGAGCATGGCCACCAAGCTTCGCTGTGTACTGACGGTCTTTAATTACGTCTAGGTAGAATGAGCCCATTTCAATCGAACAGAACTGCATTAGACGCTGAGTTACCGCGTGAGTGTTGTACTCACCGTAAGCTTTCACGATCTCTTCTTGAGCAGCCAGTGCACGACCTACAGCCCAACGATCCAGTGCCACCATCTCTTCCGCAGGAACAAGATCCGTTGCTGGGTTGAAACCACTTAGGTTTGCTAGGAAGAAACGTGCTGTGTTACGGATACGACGGTACGCATCTGCAGAGCGTTTTAGGATTTCATCAGAAACCGCAACTTCACCTGTGTAATCAGTTGAAGCTACCCATAGACGCAGGATATCTGCACCTAGCTTGTTCGTCACATCTTTGGGCGCAACGACGTTACCAATAGATTTCGACATCTTGCGGCCTTGACCATCAACGACGAAACCATGAGTAAGCACTTGCTTGTATGGCGCTTCATCTTTCATCGCGATAGATGAAATTAGTGAAGACTGGAACCAACCACGGTGTTGGTCAGAACCCTCTAGGTATAGGTCTGCTGACGCGCCGTTATACTCCTCACGAGCATCAACCACTGAGTAGTGAGTTACACCTGAGTCGAACCATACGTCTAGCGTATCGAGTACTTTTTCGTATTTGTCTGCTTCTTCGCCTAGTAGGTCTGAGATTTCTAGATCCCACCAAGCTTGAATGCCTTTCTGTTCAACTAGCTGAGCAACTTTCTCTACTAGTTCAATTGTATTTGGATGTAGCTCTGCTGTCTCTTTGTGAACAAACAAAGCAATTGGCACACCCCAAGTACGTTGACGAGAGATACACCACTCAGGGCGACCTTCAATCATACCTTCGATGCGGCTTTGACCCCACTCAGGCATCCACTCAACACCTTTGATTGACTCTAGTGCTTTTGCACGTAGGCCAGCTTGGTCCATAGACACGAACCATTGTGGTGTTGCACGGAAGATGATTGGCGTTTTGTGTCTCCAACAGTGTGGGTAGCTGTGCTCGTATGCGTGGTGATGTAGAAGCGCGCCTTTCTCTTTTAGCGTTTCAACCACTGCATCATTGGCTTTAAATACGTGCTGACCAGCAAATAGCTCAGTATCTGGCAAGTAAACGCCGTTTGAGCCAACTGGGTTAGCTACTTCAAGACCGTACTTGTTACCTACCGCGAAGTCTTCCTGACCGTGACCAGGGGCTGTGTGAACCACACCTGTACCCGATTCAGTCGTTACGTGATCGCCAAGGATCGCAGGAACGGTAAAATCGTAGAATGGGTGGTTGAACTGAGACAGCTCAAGATCGCTACCTTTAGCAAAACCAAGGTTATGGAAGTGCTCGATACCTGCACGGTCCATTACGTCTTTCGCCAGTTCAGAAGCAACGATGATTCGCTCTTTCGACTCACCTTCAACTTGGATAAGTACGTACTCTAGATCATCACGTAGACATACTGCGCGGTTTGCTGGCAGAGTCCAAGGTGTGGTTGTCCAGATAACGATAGAGATATCACCTTCGCCTTCATGACCTTCGTTCAATGCGAACTTAGATAGAAGTGCTGCTTCATCAGCTGCTTTAAAGCGAACGTCGATAGATGGAGAAACTTTATCTTTGTACTCTACTTCTGCTTCAGCAAGCGCAGAGCCACAGTCAGTACACCAGTGAACAGGTTTAAAACCTTTTAGTAGATGACCGTTATCAGCAATCTTACCTAGCGCACGGATGATGTTTGCTTCAGTAGCAAAATCCATAGTGCGGTAAGGCTTGTCCCACTCACCCATAATGCCTAGGCGTTTAAAGCTCTCTTTTTGACCTTCTACCTGACCTTCAGCGTACTTACGACACTCTTCACGGAACTCAGCCGCAGAAATTTTTTGGCCTGGCTTGCCTTTCTTCTTCTCTACCATTAGTTCAATTGGTAGGCCGTGACAGTCCCAACCTGGAATGTACGGTGCATCAAAACCAGAAAGTGTTTTGGATTTAATAATAATGTCTTTAAGAATCTTGTTTAGTGCGTGACCAATATGAATGTCACCATTCGCATATGGAGGGCCATCATGTAGAACGAAAGATTTTTTGCCTTTCTTCGCTTTACGGATTTCGCCGTAAAGGTCTTCTTTATACCAACGCTTAAGCATTTCTGGCTCACGATTTGCCAGATTGCCACGCATCGGAAACCCTGTTTCAGGAAGGTTCAGGGTATCTTTATACTCACTCATCGATTCTTAATTCCGTTGTGTTGGGTGACAGTTAGACATTATGCCAAGCAGCGAACTAAACCGCTTGGGCTTTATACTGACGCAGCCACACCCTTGCTGCCTCAGCATCCAATTCAATTTGTTGTTTTAAAGCTTCGAATGAATCAAATTTGTGCTCATCACGAATCTTATCTAAAAGTACAATTTCTAGCTGTTTGCCATATAAATTTGCTTTAAAGTCAAATAAGTGCACTTCTAATTGTTGGCGTACGCCATTGACCGTTGGTCTGTTACCTATATTAGCAACACCTCCAATCGGCTCATCGCCCAAGCCTAAAGCTTGAACGGTATAAACACCAGAGACTGGCGAGACACAGCGTTTTAGTGGGATATTAGCCGTAGGGAAACCAATGGTTCTACCCAATTTTCGACCATGCGATACTCGACCACTAATACTATAATCACGTCCAAGCATCTGTTTTGCTTGCAATAGGTTGTCTTTCGCTAACGCTTCTCTAATCGCAGTGCTACTCACGCGTAATTGCTGTAAACAAAAGCTATGAGTACTGACTACCTCAAAACCATGCTTTTCACCTGCTTCTTGCAGCATCGCAAAGTTGCCTTTACGACCGCGACCGAAACAAAAGTCATCGCCTACGACAAGAAACTTAACACCCAAACGCTTCACCAACAAGTCACTAATAAACTCGTCAGCACTTTGATTGGCGAACTGATGATTAAAGTTCACACACAGCAATCT
>NZ_JATABG010000081.1:0-11181 GCF_036533755.1 Vibrio sp. M260118
CTATTGAGCAAAGCATTTACCCAGCAGACAAACGTAAGAAAGCGCCGATGTTAGCCAAGCTTATTCAAGATGGTAATTGGCAACAAACACTGGTGTTCTGCCGTACTAAACATGGTGCCAACCGCCTCGCTTTCTTCCTAAATAAAGAGGGCATTACTGCGGCTCCAATTCATGGTAATAAAAGCCAAGGTGCTCGTACTCGCGCATTAGCCGATTTTAAATCTGGCGATATTCGTGTTCTCGTTGCTACCGATATTGCCGCACGTGGTATCGATATTCCGCAGCTTCCTCAAGTGGTTAACTTCGAGCTGCCACACGTGTCTGAAGACTATGTCCACCGCATCGGCCGTACAGGTCGTGCTGGTGAAGTAGGTAAAGCATACTCTTTGGTCGAAGCCGCTGAAGCGAGTGAGCTATTTGGCATTGAGCGTTTAATTCAGCAAGTGCTGCCTCGCCTTGAACTAGAGGGCTTCAAACCAGTCAACGAACTACCAGAGTCTAAGCTAGATACTCGTCCGATTAAGCCAAAGAAACCTAAGAAGCCCAAAAAGCCTAAGCAACCAAAAGCCGAGCATCAGGATGGCCAACGCTCTAGTGATAATGCTCGCGGCAATAAGCCTGCTAGCAAGAATAAACGTCACTTTGGGCATAGCAAGCCGAAAGGTGATAATTCTCAGCGTAATCAAGGCAAACCAAAGAGCCGTTCAAACAGTGGTAAATCAGCGAACCGTCGTTCAACCAAACCAACAGCAAGTTCAGCGCAGTAACCACCATTTATAAAAAACGCCCACCAAATTTGGTGGGCGTTTTCAGATCTGTTGACCGAGTATTTATCGGGAAATGCATTAAACGATAGGACGCTGACCGCGATCAATCAGCTTCATTAATACGTTATCAGCCGCTTCACCGGCCAAACCAGCAAGCTTTGAAGTCAATTTCTTCTTCTCTACGTAGTGAATCGCAAGTACCGTCTTGTCTTTACACGCTTCAACGACGAGATCGTCTGAGGTTTTAATCTCATCAACTAATCCTAGGTCGTGAGCTTGTGTACCAAACCAATGCTCACCGGTTGCGACTTTATCTAGCTCAAGTTCAGGGCGGCGTTCACGAATAAAGTCCTTAAACAAGCCATGAGTCTCTTCCAGCTCTTGCTTGAATTTATCACGCGCTTTATCGGTGTTCTCACCAAACATAGTCAGTGTGCGTTTGTATTCGCCTGCCGTGAGCTGTTCATACTCAATGTCGTACTTTTTCAGCACTTTATTAAAGTTAGGTAGCTGGGCAATCACACCAATTGAGCCAACGATAGCAAATGGCGCAGAAACGATTTTATCGGCAATACAAGCCATCATGTAACCACCACTCGCAGCCACTTTGTCTACCGCGATCGTCAGAGGTAAATTTGCTGCCTTAATACGATCAAGCTGCGAAGATGCAAGGCCGTAACCATGTACCATGCCCCCCCCAGACTCTAAGCGCAGTAGCACTTCATCACCTTCACGAGCAACCGCTAGAATTGCCGTTACCTCTTCACGTAATGAAGCGACTTCTTTGGCATCAATACTGCCTTTAAAATCAAGAACAAACAGGTGAGGCTCGCGCTTGCTATCCAAATCGCCCTCTTTCGACGCCTTCTTGATCTCTTTTTCGCGAGACTTGGTTTTCTCTTTCTCTTGTTTTTTCTCAGCTTTATCACGCGCCTTAATGAAGGCTTCATCGTGTAGGTGGTGTTCTAACTGCTCAACAGTATTTTTGTACTGCTCAGTCAAGTCGGTAATCTCCAACTCCCCTTTTGCAGCAGAACTCTTACCGCCAACCGCTTTGGCAATCACTAAAATCGCAACAATCGCGACTACAACAGTCACAATCTTGGCTAAAAACAGCCCATAGTCCAACAAAAATTCCAACGCGATTATCCTCTAATTGTACGAATTAGTGTATTGTAACCACCATCTCACGGAATCATAAAGAAAATCATTACAATAAGGATACACATCGTGGAATATGCGGTTTCTTCAGATGCCTTGAAAGGTAAAGTCATCCTAGTGACGGGCGCAGGTGCGGGCATAGGTAAACAAGCGGCTCTTTCTTATGCAGAGCACGGTGCAACGGTGATTCTGCTCGGCCGCACCGTAAAAAAGCTTGAACAGACTTACGACGAAATTGAAGCGGCAGGATACCCTCAGCCCGCGATCATCCCACTCGATATGAAAGGCGCTTCGAAGCAGAACTACCTCGACATGGTGGATACTATCGAAGGTCAATTTGGACGCTTAGATGCTGTGTTACACAACGCGAGCCTGCTGGGTGTGATTAGCCCATTTGATCAAATCGGTGAGGATACTTACGACGACATCATGCAAGTCAACGTTAAAGCTCAGTTCTTATTGACTCAAGCTGTGCTGCCTCTGCTACATAAATCAGAGGATGCACGCATCGTCTTTACCTCATCAACTGTTGGACACAGTGGTCGTGCATTCTGGGGCACCTATGCAATGTCGAAGTTTGCCACTGAAGGCATGATGCAGGTTCTTGCTGATGAACTGAGTAATACCTCTATCCGAGTCAACGCCATCAACCCTGGTGCGACTCGTACAGGCATGCGCGCTAAAGCGTACCCGGCAGAAGATACTGAGCTGCTCAAAACACCACTGGATATTATGCCACTTTACCTCTACCTGATGGCTCCAGAAGGTAAAGCGGTTAACGGCGAGTGTATTGACGCTCAGCCGAAAAAATAGATCCGAAGATCAAACTCCAAAAGCCAGATACAATTCAACGCCTTGTGTTTTTAAAATAGAGACACAAGGCGTTTTTTTATCCATCTAGTAACGCTGCCCCTTGCCGATAATTCACAATAGCTTATACTGTATATATGTACAGGTATCTTGTTATGTATGAATTAATCGAACATCTTAAGCAAAAACAATGGCTTTGGTCTGGTTCTCAAGCTCCAGAGAATAGTGATTACTACTCAACAGGGCATGATCTTCTCGATCAAAAACTTGAAGGTGGTTTTCCTAAACATGGCGTTGTTGAACTGCAAGGTGCATCGAGTATTGGTGAACTACGCCTACTGCTGCCACACCTTAAAAATACCAGCCAAGAGAGATTGTCTGTTTTCATTCAACCTCCGGGTTACCTATGTGCAGAGCAGCTTAACAATGAAGGTTTAGATTACAATAAAGTCCTGCTGATCTACCCACAAAATGATAAAGAAGCACTTTGGGCCGCCGAGCAGTGCTTGCGTAGTGGTGCATGCAGTAATGTATTGCTCTGGCACCCGGAGTTAGAAGTGCACCAAGCAAGGCGTCTACAAGTCGCCAGTGAACACGGTAACTGCCTGCACTTTATCTTTAAAACCGCTAGGAAGAGCTTATTTTCCCTACCTGTCAGTTTAAGCATGACACTCCTTCCGCACGCGTTAGGGCTTGAAGTAACGATTACGAAGCGCAAAGGCGGTTGGCCTCAGGGAAGCTTTGTTATTGATATGAGCGCAACTTGGCCGAGCTTGACCATCCAGCCAAAACCACCAGTGGTTATCCCCTTCCCACTTCGTCAGCAAGGCTAGCTATGCAGAGCTGGATCTACCTACATTTTCCGACACTACAACTGGATGCTCTCTTTGCAGAGCAAGCCTCTTTGCCGCTCGCGATCGTCGAATCGAAGCGGTTTAAAATTGTCCAGTGTAATCATGTTGCCCATCAACAAGGTGTCCAAGTGGGCATGGGATTAGGCAGTGCCAGTGCTATGTGTCACCAACTGCAAGTTCACCCTTATGATGAAAAAATAGAGCAGCAAACCCTACTCGATATTGCCCAATGGCTGTATATGGTCACCTCAGACATTTGCCTGTTTCCACCGCAAGGTATATTGCTCAAAGTCACCAATATGCTCTCACTCTACGGTGGTCTAACTCCATATTGGCAGCGTATCTCGCAGCATTTAGAACAGTTACAACTCAGCTATTACTACTCTATCGGCTTCTCACCGTTTTCTGCGATTGCCTTAGCGAAGTCGAACGCAGCTCTGCTCACATTAGATAAAGAGCGGCTTATTAAAGCTATCAAGCCCTTCCCTCTCATCGCGACGGAACTCGACAGTAAGATGGTCGAAAAACTACAACGAGTTGGAATCACAACTCTCAGTGATCTGCTTGATATCCCGATGAAAGAGCTCGCACGTCGCTTTGATATTGATCTGGTCAACTATGTCGGCAAGTTGATGGGGCAATTTAAGCACCCGATCGACTTCTATCACCCACCGGAACAGTTCGAAAGCTACCAAGAGCTGCTATTCGACATCGAGAATATTCAATGGCTAGAGAAACCGCTTGGCAAACTGCTCAATAAACTTGAGTGGTTTCTAACTCTGCGTAACCAAGTCGGCTATGAGTTGGAGTTGGTTTTACACCAGCGAGATAAGAATGATGCCTCAGTACGATTTTACTCAGCCAGTGGCGATTACCTTGCCACGCGCTGGATGACACTGTGCCAGTTAACCATGGAGTCGTTAAAACTTGATGCTCCAGTACAAGGGCTGACACTGCGTTTAATTCGTAGCGGTGAGCTTGAGTCCACCAGCGCCGACCTGTTTAAAGGCTTTCAAGGCGAGCAAACCGAACTGGAGTTAATAGGATTACTGCAAGCTAAACTGGGCAAAGACAAGGTAAGAAAAGTCGCTCACAGCCATGACCCTCGCCCAGAAAAAGCCACTTTTCTGTGTGACCCAAGCTTACCTATCCCGCACAAAGTCGCGAGCCAAAGGTTACGACCCAATATCCTGCTACCTTCGCCAGAGCCTTTGCAAGAACAGGTCTCCATCATACAAGGGCCTGAACGCTTTGTTACCGGATGGTGGGACGGTGATGATATGACTCGTGATTACTTCGTTGCACGTAGCGACCAAGGCCGCTGGCTATGGGTGTTTCGCAACCAAGATAAGCATTGGTTCCTCCACGGCCTGTTTTACTAATAGGAAGCCAAAGTCATGTCTTATGCCGAACTATTTTGCCAAACCAATTTCTCTTTTCTTACTGGAGCTTCCCATGCAGAAGAACTGATTCTTCAAGCGGACTTTCTCCGTTATAACGCTTTGGCGATCACCGATGAGTGCTCAGTAGCAGGCGTAGTACGTGCTTACACAGCAAGCCAAAAACACCAACTTAATGTCGAGCTTATTGTTGGCAGCATGTTCTGGCTTAACCAAGAGTGTCAGGTCGTACTGCTGTGCCCGAATCGAGAAGCCTACGGTGAACTTTGCCGTATTATCACCAATGCGCGCAGGCGCTCGGAAAAAGGTCACTATCAACTCTCTGAGTGGGATTTAATGTCCGCTAAGCGTTGCCTGATTATCTGGTTACCTAGCCATAAATCCAGTGACCATCAGTGGGGAAATTGGCTGGCTCAGCATCATAGAAGCCGTTTGTGGATTGGTGTTCAGCGCCACCTTAAGTCTGACGACAAGCAGTACCTTGCTCACTGCGAACAGCTTGCCCAAAAGATGCATCTACCCATTACCGCTTGTGGTGGCGTACTCATGCATACCGCTACCCGCCTCCCTTTGCAGCACACCCTGACCGCGATTCAACACGGATGTAGCGTTAACCAATTAGGTGAGCATTTACTTACCAATAGCGAAAGGAGCTTACGCAGCCAAGAAAAACTCGCCAGACTGTTTAAACCAGAGTGGCTACAAGAGAGTGTCACCATTGCTCAGCGCTGCGAGTTCTGCTTAAGCCAACTTCAATATGAGTACCCGAGTGAGTTAGTCCCTGACGGCTACACACCCATGACTTACCTCACCGCCTTGGTTGAATACGGAAAGAAACTGCGCTTTCCTGAGGGCGTACCTACAGACATTCAGGCCACGATCGATAAAGAACTTAGCCTGATTGAGCAGCTCAACTATCCATTTTACTTTCTCACCATCCATGACATTGTGATGTTCGCGAAACGTAACCGTATTCTCTATCAAGGGCGAGGCTCAGCAGCAAATTCCGTGGTTTGTTACTGCCTTGAAATTACCTCTGTTGATCCACGCCAAATCTCAGTGCTGTTTGAGCGATTTATCAGTGCTGAGCGAGATGAGCCGCCTGATATTGATGTCGATTTCGAGCACGAGCGACGCGAAGAGGTCATTCAATACATCTACCAAAAATATGGTCGAGAACGTGCTGCCTTGGCCGCAACCGTCATTTCGTACCGTTTTAAAAGTGCCGTGCGTGATGTGGGTAAAGCGTTAGGCATTGAAGAGAGTCAACTCGACTATTTTATTAAGAACGTCAATCGCCGCGATCGCGCGTTAGGCTGGCAAGCTCAAATTGTTGAACTGGGTTTAGAGCCTGATTCCCTCAAAGGTGAGCAGTTTATTAACTTGGTCAACGAGATCCTTGGCTTTCCGCGTCACCTCTCTCAACATGTGGGTGGGTTTATTATTGCCTCCGGCCCTTTATATGAGCTCGTGCCTGTAGAGAACGCCTCAATGCCCGACCGCACTGTGATTCAGTGGGATAAAGACGATCTTGAGTCTCTCAAACTGCTAAAAGTTGATGTTTTGGCTTTGGGTATGCTCACAGCAATTCGCAAATGCTTTGACCTAATTGAGCGTTTGCATAGCCAAAAGCTCACCATTGCTGACATCACCCGTCGCCAAGATGACCCTCAGGTGTATAAGATGATCCAGTGCGCCGATACTATAGGTGTGTTCCAAATCGAGTCACGAGCGCAAATGAGCATGCTACCGCGCTTAAAGCCTGCCACGTATTATGACCTAGTGATTCAAATCGCCATCGTTCGCCCTGGCCCAATACAAGGCGATATGGTCCACCCATTTCTTAAGCGCAGAAATGGCGAGGAGAAAGTCGAGTACCCTTCCGAAGAGGTGCGCGGTGTATTAGAGCGCACTCTAGGCGTGCCTATCTTCCAAGAGCAAGTAATCAAGATCGCTATGGTTGCGGCTGGATTTAGCGGCGGTGAAGCGGATCAACTGCGCCGAGCCATGGCAGCATGGAAAAAGAGTGGCGATTTAGTCAAATTCAAAACCAAACTCATTGATGGCATGCTCAGTCGTGGCTATGAACTAGAGTTCGCTGAGCGCATCTTTGACCAGATATTAGGCTTTGGTGAATACGGTTTTCCAGAAAGTCACTCCGCATCGTTCGCAGTACTGGCCTATTGCTCAGCATGGTTAAAACACTACTATCCACAAGCCTTCTATACTTCACTGCTCAATAGCCTGCCTATGGGCTTCTACAGCGCCTCACAGTTGGTGCAAGATGCGAGGCGTCATAAGGTCACCGTACTGCCAGTTTGTGTCAACGCATCAGACTACGACCACCAAGTCGTCCCCTATCAGGATAAACTCGCTATCAGACTAGGTTTAAGACAAGTCAAAGGCCTAAGCCTGCAAAGTGCTAGACAACTGCTGAAGGCAAGAGCCAAAGGACAATTTACCCATTCAGGTCAGATCAAACATATCGGTTTATCCAAACAAGATATTGAGGTGCTTGCCTCAGCCAATGCGATGCATACTCTGAGTAACAACCGTTATCAGACCCGTTGGACTATGATGGACTCTTTATCCGATCTGCCTCTGTTCCAGAGTGTGGAAGAGACGGAATGCGCGACGATTAGCACTCCCTCAGAGAGTCAAACGCTACTTGAGGATTACGCCGCCACTGGTCTATCTCTCACCAAACACCCCATTACCCTGCTTGATAACGCTGGTGAACTTGGCCGTTTTACCCGTATGCGCGATTTAACCCACAAAGCCCATCAATCACTGGTCACAGTAACTGGCGTTGTTACAGGGAAACAGGCGCCAGGTACGGCTGCTGGTGTGACATTTTTTACTCTGGAAGATGACACAGGCAACATCAATGTGGTGGTGTGGAAAGCAACCGCACGAGCACAAAAACAGGCCTATTTAACGGCTAAGATCCTGCAAGTAAAAGGGATTTTAGAAAAAGAGGGCGAAGTGCATCATGTGATTGCAGGTAAGCTGATTGATATGACAGACAAACTACAAGGGCTAAGCAGTAAATCCAGAGATTTTCATTAATACCAATAAGTCGGTGCTCAGATATGCACTCTCGTTGAGACAACACCAAAAACGAGAAAGGGAGTCGATACTCCCTATTTGAATTGTGTTGACAAGTATTACTTGGCGAGAACATCCCTTAGTCGGTCTTGCGCTACTTGAACCAAGAGATCAGGTTGGAATTTAGAGATAAAGCGGTCACAACCCACTTTCTCAACCATGGCGTCATTAAAGCTACCGCTCAAAGAGGTATTTAAGGTAATAAACAGATCTTTCATTCGCGGGTCAGAGCGCACTTCATGAGTCAGCTTATAGCCATCCATCTCAGGCATTTCCGCATCGGTGATCATTAATAGCAAATCTTCCATCACGTTCTTGCCTTCATCACACCAAGACTTAAGCAAGTTAAGCGCTTCAAGCCCATCACGACACTCGATAATGTTCAAACCAAGCTGTGACAGCGTCCCTTTAACCTGCGAGCGTGCCGTAGAAGAATCATCAACAATCAATACGTTGCGACCTACCATTTCATTCACCAGATCTTGATCTAAGATACCTTCAGAAATAGAGATATCGTAATCGATGATTTGAGCCAGTACTTTCTCTACGTCAATGATCTCGACAATTTCGGTACTGTCGCCATCCTTGATCTGAGTAATAGCGGTCAAATAGTTTGCTCGCCCTGCGGTTTTAGGCGGTGGTTGGATCTCGGTCCATGCCGTATTGACGATGTTACGAACCTGACCCACTAGAAAACCTTGTACGGTACGGTTGTACTCAGTGATGATGAGGTTCTCTTCTTGGTTTTCTAAGCGAGATGGCGGGAAGCCAATTGCCGCACGCAGGTCAATCACAGGTACAGAAACCCCACGCAGCGACGCGACACCAGTGATATGGTAGTGAGAACCCGGCATCTTAGTCAGCGTTGGCACTTTAATCACTTCACGCACTTTAAAAACATTGATAGCGAAGATCTGTCGGCTATTCAAACTAAACAACAACAACTCCAAGCGGTTTTCACCAACGAGGTTTGTTCGCTGATCGACGGTATTTAATACTCCAGACATACTGCTTCCCAACCAATGTGTGTATAACAAAAATAGCCTATTGCGTGGCTAAGATA
Organism: Vibrio sp. M260118; assembly: GCF_036533755.1. Classification (NCBI taxonomy): domain Bacteria; kingdom Pseudomonadati; phylum Pseudomonadota; class Gammaproteobacteria; order Vibrionales; family Vibrionaceae; genus Vibrio; species Vibrio sp. M260118. The sequence continues at coordinate 9,164 of NZ_JATABG010000081.1, forward strand.
AAAATAAACCCATATAACATTCAAGATTATATGGGTTTACACAAAAGATAAAGTAGAGCAAAGGATCAGAAACACACTATCCTTCAATAACTTTCATTAAAAGTAGCCCATCATATAGGGCTTGCTTAATTAATGCAGCGCCGGGCATCGTCGCTTGCTTATAAAAACGAGACTCGACCAACTCCAAGTCTTGATGATAAACAGGCAAACACTGCTCTTCAATACAAGTTTGGATCGCGGGATAGAGCACATCTTTAGCTTGGTTAATCGCCCCACCAATCAGAACCTTTTCTGGGTTGAAAAGGTTAATCACAATCGCAATCGCGGAGCCAAGGTAGCGACCCAGCTTTTCAATCACGTTAATTGCTAACGGATCGCCATTTGCCGCTGCTTCACAAATATCTTCTACTGAAATCTCTTCAATCTCAGCCAGCGATGACGTTTCACCTTGCGCAATACGCTCGGCTACTTCGTTACGAATCGCTTGTGAACTAGCGACGGTTTCTAGACAACCATAATTGCCGCAGTGACACTGCTTACCATTAGGGTCAATTTGGATATGGCCAAGTTCACCTATGTTACCATGACGACCTTGTAACACGCGACCATCAAGAATGATACCCGCCCCCAAACCATGGTGAATGGAGATTAGTACCGAGTTTTCATTCTCTTGCGAATGACCAAACAAACGTTCAGCTAAAGCCCAAGCACGAGTATCATTGGCGATGAACACGGGAAGCCCTGTTGCTTTGTAGATTTCTGGGCCGAGAGGTAAATTCTCAACGTTGTAGTGTGGCATTTGCAGCACCACACCACTTTCAGAATTCACTAAACCTGGCAGAGTCAGTGCGATACTGGTTACACGATCGAGTTGTTCAGAGTAGGTTTGGAAGAATTCATCGATTTCATGCAGTAAACGGGCGAGCACGTCGTCTTGGTCAACTTCGTGGATATCGATCTTGGTATCGATCAATACATCCCCACCCAACTCATGCAATGCAATGGTTAGGTATCCACGTCCAAGACGCATTGACAAAAACTGCCAACCCTCGTTATTCACTTGCAATCCAACAGCAGGACGACCTCGGCTAGTCGCTTCCTGAACGGTTGTTTCATGAATTAAGTGGGCCTCAATAAGCTCTCGGGTAATTTTGGTAATACTTGCCGGAGCAAGTTCACTCTGCTTCGAGAGGTCAATCCGAGAAATTGGGCCTTTTTGATCAATGAGCTTATATACTCGGCCAGCGTTGACCTGCTTGATATGATCAATATGGCCAGGTTGAGCCATGTACATGGAGTACTCCGAATATCAATAACATGGTAATTTTTTTACTTTGCGAAGTAATTGTGAAGGGCTTTGATAGATTGCCGTGACAAGTGTCACGTATAAACATCTTTGTTTGTGTACCTAATCATATAGTGGACGAATAAATAAAAATCCAAACCTGTTTTTTTGCACTAATAATTATGTCTTAACTCTTCTTTTCGAACTGATACGCACTAATCTCTTCAAATTCCCTACGCTAGTGCAAAGCCTGTATATACTTATAGCGAGCAGCCAACAACCGCGATCGCAGCGGCACTTATTATCAAGGAGATCCAATGACCTCTATCCAAAGAAGAACAAAAATCGTCTCGACTTTAGGACCTTCTACCGACAAACCCGGCATTTTAGAAGCCATTTTACAAGCCGGTGTTAATGTAGTGAGAATGAATTTCTCCCACGGGACAGCCGACGACCACAGAGAACGTGCTACTCGAGTTCGAAATATTGCCGCAAAATTAGGCACACACGTGGCGATACTGGGTGATCTCCAAGGGCCAAAAATTCGTGTCTCGACTTTCAAAGAGGGCAAGGTACAGCTCAATATTGGCGATATATTCACCCTAGACAACCAGATTGAAGCAGGTCAAGGCACGAAAGAAGCTGTCGGGCTAGACTACAAAGCGCTGCCCAAGGATGTTTCAAATGGCGATATCCTGTTACTTGATGATGGACGCGTACAGCTACAAGTTAT
>NZ_JATABG010000082.1:0-17182 GCF_036533755.1 Vibrio sp. M260118
TGATGAACACAATAGTGGGACTTTCTATTTTAGCTTTTGCAGATTCTAAAGTGGTGCCTCCAGCTGGCTCTTCTTTTTCATCTTCATGGTTGAATAAACCGAAAAGATAGCGAGAAGGACGAAGGCTAACGCAATTGGACGCTCATACAGGAACGACCAAGAATTGTCGTACATCAATAGTGCTTTACGTAGGTTAGTTTCCACCATTGGACCTAAAATGATCGCGAGCAGTATTGGTGACGATGGGATCTCTAGTTTACCGAGAACAAAGCCTAGTAGACCAAAGCCAATCGCAATACCCACATCGAACATCGAGTTGTTGATGGCATAAGCACCGGCCACCGATAAGAAGACAATAATAGGAATCATCAGCATCTTAGGCACTTCGATAATTCTACAGAAGAAACGAATGCCCACTAAACCTACGATCAACATAACGATGTTCGCTACAAGCATTGAACTAAACACACCGTAAACAACATCTGGGTTTTGAGCAAATAATAGCGGTCCTGGTGTTAGGCCTTGAACAATCAATGCACCCAGTAATACCGCCGCAACAGCGTCTCCAAGAACACCTAGTGTAAGAAGCGGAACAGCGATCCCCCCGTAACACCATTGTTGCCCGCTTCCGCTGCCGCAAGTCCTCTTACCGAACCTTGACCAAACTCATCTGGGTTCTTCGCTACACGTTTAGCTTCGTTATAACAAACGAACGCTGAGATATCTGCGCCAGCCCCAGGAACTGAGCCAATCGACGTACCTAAAACGCCACTTTTTATAGCCGTTGGCATCATATCTTTGAGGTCTTGCTTGCTCAGCAGTTTGTGGTCAAATTTTCCAACTTCTGCTTTCTTTTGCTTAAGGATTCTTTCGATCTGATTTAACGCTTCAGACAGTGCAAACAAACCAATCAAAACAGGAATAACATTAATGCCGCTGTATAAATCCATCACACCAAAAGTGAAACGAGGCACACTACTGATTGGGTCGAGGCCCACGGTGGAAACCAACAAGCCAATCGTACCAGCTAACAAACCTTTGAGGATATTTTGAGACGAGACACTGGCGATGATAGTTAAACCAAAAAGTGCCAAAGCAAAGTACTCTGGTGCATTAAAACGCAAGGCAAAGTTTGCCAACAGAGGGGCAATGGCAATCAGTACAATCGTACTAATCAAACCACCAGTGAATGAAGCAACCGCTGAAATGCTTAACGCACGGGCAGCCTGCCCTTTTGCAGCGAGCGTATGCCCATCTAGTACTGTCGCCGCCGAAGCTGGAGTGCCCGGAGTTTTAAGCAAGATTGCCGCTATCGAACCACCGTAAATACCGCCGATGTATACGCCAATCAGCATGACAAGTGCAGCCGTTGGCTCCATACCAAACGTGAAAGGCAGCAAGATCGCAACGCCCATCGTCGCTGTTAGTCCAGGTAGTGCGCCTAATACAATACCGCCAACGACACCAAAAATAAGAATAGGAAGTACCGCAGGGCTAAACGCGGTCATTAAGCCATTTAATAAATGCTCTAACATACCCTGCTCCTAGTAAAACATGCCTTGAGGAAGTGCGATATAGAACACTTCACCAAATAAGTAATTAATACCCAACACAAACAGCGTCACGACTACATAGTAAAGTGGCTTTTTGACTTTAAAGAAAACCAAATAAGCAAAGAACGCTATGAGACTGGCGTAGAGATAGCCCGTGGCTAAGATAATCACCGCGTAGCTGATGATAAACCCAATCCCAAACAGGGCCATTTTACTGAAAATTACTTTCTGCTCTTGCGTAACACCTGCTTTCAGCTTGTGTTGGATCATCAGCGCAATACAGATGATTATTTGAGCAATGGCAATTGCGGTTGGGAAAAACTTAGCGTCGACACTGGCATCTTGAAAGCGTGGCTCTGCAAACTGACCAATGAAGAATAGAACAATCGCACTAAGGACGATAATAAGAGACGGGAAGACAATATTTCTATTGATCATAGTGCTCACCCTATAAAAACTTCTCAGGGCATAAGCCCTCAGCAATCTCTGAGGGCTCGATAGAGACTAAGCTCTGTGTGGCTAGTTGATTAGCGTACCAAGCGCTTTAGTATCTTCAGCAACGAACTTAGTAAACTCATCCGCCTTCATTGGGTGAATAGTCATTGCACCCTTAGCCATGAACTCTTTAAATTCAGGTGTCGCCATTGCTTCATCAAACGCTTTACCTAGTGTTTCAATTACAGCGTCCGGTGTATCTTTTGGAGCACCGATACCACGCCATGTGCCTGTTACTACGTCAATACCCTGCTCTTTCAGTGTTGTGACATCCGGGATGTAAGAAACACGTTCTTTAGACATCACACCTAACGCTTTCAACTGGCCAGAACGAAGCTGTGCGATTGCCTCACCCGGAGTTACCATAGTGACATCTGTATGCTTACCAAGTACGGCAGGAATTGCCTCAGAAGCGCCATTGTAAGGAATCGCGTTTAGTTTAATGCCTTGGTCTTTTTCCAAAGCCATTAGGTAAAAGTTTGGCGCAGCCGTTGAAGCGAACTTAACAACACCATCCCCTTTCTTGGCTTCAGCAATCAGGTCATTGATTGTGTTGTAAGGACTATCAGCAGACACTAACACTACCGCCGGGTCTAGGTTAACCATACGAATCAGTTTAAAGTCGCTTGCATCATGTTGCATTAAGCCCATTTGAGGGAGAGAGGCAATCTCACGAGTCACAACAGTTCATGTATAGCCGTCTGGTCGTTGCTGTGCACCAAAACTCATACCTACTGCGCCAGCGCCACCTGTGCGATTCATCACTGCAATGTTTTGGCCTAAGACATCTTTCGCAGAATTAGCAAGTGTTCGACCAACAGCATCTGTACCGCCATCAGCTCCAAAAGGAACCACTAAACGGATGTTTTTCGATGGGTAATCCGCCGCAACTGCAGTTGTTGACACCATAATACCTGCTGCTACAAGTAGTGATTTAAGTAGTTTATTCATAATAATGACCTTTTGTTTCATAGATTTATTGTCTGTACGTTTGTGTAGGGTTTTGTAGCTTATTGTTTTGATATTCGCCCATGCACAATTGCTCGAAAGCAACCGCAATCCAACCGCTGATGAGCATGTCATACCATTGCTCAACACCGCTACATGCAACCACAACATCGCCATAAGTAAACGAGCCATAAAACAGCAGGTCATCTTCACGCAATGATGAGGGGTGGAATGTTTGTTGATTAAGATTTGGAGTGTTGCTTCGCCAAGCTTGCTGGGCTTTTTTATGTGCAAACTGGTCAAAAGGAATGGTCCACTCCTCCGGTGTCCCTAGTGATTGTTCACATAGAATGGCTTCTTCGAATGAACACTCCCATGGTTTCACTCTCGGATCCATAATCACGATATGCAACTCTTGACGATTCGTTCGTTCAAACAGCCGTTCTATAGAGGGTTTTACTAGTTCAATAGCATCAAGTGCTATCTCAGCATGAGATTTCATTTTTTGTCCTTGCTTTCAATCTCTTTAATAATTCAAATGATATTGTATGACTTATTATTAGAGAATGAGAAGGATGAATAAGTGATAACCAGATCACTCAGGATAAAGGAAAGAGATGAGCAAGATCTCCTTACAGGGCATGTATTGAAAAATTTGGGTGACCATAGTCACAAACGAAAATATTAGCTATTTCAAGCAATGTCACCCGACAATAAGACTAGTAATTTATTAATACAAGAAAGACAAATACAGAAGGATTTTAACATCACAAGATAAAGGAGTATAAAAGTTTAGCTATAGCGAAAGGTTCTACAAACTTCGAAATAGGAACGTAGCTTACCCCTTGGTCGGTTAGGTTCAAATGAGAACAAAGTCGATAGCAATTGGCTAGGCAATTAAGACTAGCCAAACCGCTTTATGATTATGTTCGAAGAGACCCTGTAAATAATTCTGTGTAACTGTCGGGGTTACATGTATTCAGTGAGTCGGTCTTCGAACATAATCATAAAGCGGTTTAGAGCTTGTCGCCAGTTTCTAATCGGCATCGTCCACTTCTTGGAAGCATCTCGGATAGCCAGGTAGATCACCTTTCTAGCTGACTCATCCGTTGGGAAGAGCTTGCGCTTCTTAATCGCTTTTCTAATAACGCTGTTGAGGGATTCAATGGCGTTAGTCGTGTAAATGGCTCGGCGAATATCCTCAGGGTAGTTAAACAGGGTGTTGAGGTTGTCCCAATGCGCCGTCCAAGAGCGACTGATTTGAGGATACTTACTATCCCATCGCTCAGAGAACTGCTCTAGAGCCAGCAGAGCCTCATCTTCTGTGGCTGATTGGTAGATTTTCTTCAGGTCAGTCGTCACCGCTTTGTAGTCTTTCCAAGGGACGTACTTGACCGAGTTTCGCACCATGTGGACGATACAGAGCTGTATTTGCGTTTCTGGGAATGCAGTATTGATAGCATCGGGAAAGCCCTTGAGTCCGTCAACACAAGCGATAAGGATGTCTTTCACCCCACGGTTTTGAAGCTCAGTCAGCACATTAAGCCAGAATTTGGCACCTTCCGTTTCAGAGAGCCACATACCGAGCAGTTCTTTTTGGCCTTCCATGTTCACGCCTAACGCAAGATAGACCGCTTTATTGATGACTTGCTTGTCTTGACGCACCTTAACCACAATGCAATCGAGATAAACAATGGGATAGATTTCATCGAGAGGTCGCGACTGCCATTCAATCACTTGTTCAAGCACTGAGTCGGTAACCTTTGATATCAGCGTTGGTGAGACGTCTGCATCATACATTTCCTTGAACGTTGCGACGATTTCACGTGTGGTCATGCCTTTCGCATATAGGCTTAATATCTTGTCGTCCATGGATTGGAATCGAGTTTGGTGTTTGCGGACGAGTTGAGGTTCAAAGCTGGCTTCACGGTCGCGAGGGACGTCGATATCGACTTCTCCATCATCGGTGATGATTGATTTACCCGAGTAGCCATTGCGGGAGTTGGAGCTGGTTCTGGGTTGGTGTTTTTGATATCCAAGGTGCTCATCGAGTTCAGCGTTTAACGCCGTTTCAACGGTCACCTTGGTTAACATTTTACGGAAGTCGTCCAGATCAGATTCTGTTTTAATTGACTTCGCTGCTTCACGAGCAAAAGCTTCAAGTGCTTTCTTATCCATATTGTCCATCCTTAGCCTTTAAGGCTTAAGTCTAGACAGTTACACAGAATTCGGGACACTCTCTTCGAAGACCGACTCACTGAATACATGTAACCCTGACAGTTACACAGAATTATTTACAGGGTCGAGTTCTTACACCAGCGCCACTATTGGGGCAACTTTTGAAGCAACCTTCTCTACCTTTTCAATCGCGTCCGAGAGCCTGTTCAAAGCTTCAATGATTTTTACGATATCCCCTTCCGCTTCTTTAGCTTGCTGAGTTAACCCTTTTACTGCGTCTAATGCAGCTTGCTGCTCCTCCGTGGTGGCACTTGACTCTCCTTGGAGCAACGTGGTGAGTTGGTTAATCAATATAACCACCTCTTTTTCTTTATCCTCTCGCTCCTCTGCTGGTAAAAGTGGAATTTGGCTGTTAGTTGTTTTTACCGCCTCAACAATTGCTTTCTCTAGTTTTGCTTCAGTATCCATATTTAAGCCTCTTTAATCCTACCCATCTGATTTACATACATAAGCGTCACCTTCTAGCACCAGTTCAGTTGTACATGAAGAGAGCAGTTCTTTTGTTGAGTCTAACTGCTTGTAGAAGTCGGTCAGCTGACTAACGGTGTGCGATATTTCGGAGCTAGAAAACACATCCTTCTCAACCTCTTTCAGTAAAGTTTTATGCGACTTGCCAATACCCTGCACAGCCTTAACTAAGGTTTCTGATTTCATCTTACGAGTGCTGTATGTCGTCCAGTCAGCATATATTTCATCAAGCATTTTTCGGCTCTTTTCTGGCTTAAGTTTGTTTGCTCGCGCTAAGTCGTTAAAACGCGTGATTTTATAACGCAAGATAGTGTCATTGATTGAAGTGACCAGGTTATCTGACCTTTGCTTTTTAAGCTCAGCGGCCATCTGCGCTGTCAGCTTTTGAATCCAAGGGTCCGCTTGAGTCACAATCTGCTTTATCGCCTTGTTACGTTTCGATTCAACAATAGTGCGACCAATAGCGACAACCGCAGTCGAAACAATGTCTAAACTATCGTTGAATTCTGCCTCTTGATACACAGGGGCAATATCTTTCAGTGTTTTCTTTCCTACACTGGTACACTGATTTCCTTGGTTATCCGTGTTTGCTGTTTGAGAATCAATAGACGACAGCACAAACTCACAACGGCCTTCTAAGCGCTCTTGTTTGGCACTTTTCAACGCGTAGTTGTTGATGGTTTGTAGCTGATATTCTATTGCAACTTGATTGGTCTCTTGAATGACCGCATCAATCTGGGTGGTCAGGTTCTCGACCGCAGTTCCATAATCACTAATCTGATTACTTGGGGTGGAGGTACATGCGGATATAAGCACTGCAGTTATCCCGCTAACCGCTATTCGGTTCAATTGCCTTGTGTATTGCATCCTAGCTTTCCTGTTGGTTTAAACAGTAATAGCGTAGTTTGCTTTGTGGAAATTAACAGAAGTCGAAAATGAATACGCGAGTAGTATCATATTGTGCGAAAAACAATCTAACACTCTATTTTGATCGCGAATAGAAAAGAATGAGGGACACCAGAGTATCCCTTCATCAATGCGTCCATTTTATCTAAAGGCTATGGCTCCTTTACCGACACCTTCATAGGCGACAATTTTTAATGACTGGTTGTCAGCGATGCTTGGTTTAATTTCGTCAGCGATATAGCCAGCAAGTAGCTCAACTGTTGTATCGGTAGGGAGAATTTCTGTTTCACTTTTCGCTATCGCTAATTGAAACTCGCCTTGAGGAGCTGTGTAACGAAAACCATAGTGGCTATGGTCAGTCACTGAAGCTGCATTTTCACTCAGGTTTAGTTGGGAAACAGAAACTTGATCTTCCTGTGAGCCTAAATAGATATCTTGCCAACGATGAGCAAAGGCGACTTCCTTTTCGGTGTCGCGTTGTCCATCAACAACAATCTCAATAGGTGAACGGTGGCCATGAGCAATACGCTGACAGTTACCATCATGCTTTTTTAAACCATGAGTGTAGTGATAGAACGCACCTGGGATGTGTTCGTGTCTCAGGGTAATCTCAATTCCCGTTACATTGCTTGGTAGGTTGTTGCGCAATATTTCGTATACAAGGCTCGTAATACTTTCGATGGTAATCGTGTCTGCATCAACCAAACAGTATGCCTCATCAGGACAGTGAAGATGAATGCTTTTATCGCCACGAATAACGTCTAATGTTGAGTAACCTGGCTTGGTTGACTGGTAAACAATCGCCGAGTTCTTCATTGGGATAAGCAAACGATGGTCAACATGCTCGTCAACCAACTGTTTGATTTGCTTCTTCACCCTACCAAAATCTAGCACCATGCTCATCTCATTGAGCTCACCCGACATGCTGACATCTAGAATCCAACTATCCCCTACCACCCCTCTGTGCTCACAGATGTATGAAGAATCGATAACGGTAAGATCTCTGACAAATAGGTTCAAGGCGAACTCCTTATAAGCTAATGAGATACGGGAGGCTGTTTAAGATAACAGCAGGCACTTCGTCTCATTGGTAGGTTGGATAAAATGGAGACGCAGGATGAATCAATGCGAAGACATTGTCCACCTTTTTCACTCATTATAGAAAACACGAAAGGCGAAAAACGAAAAATGGAGCATTTCTGCTCCATCTCTACCTTTACTACAAACCAAGCCTATACAGCAGCTTCTCTTAATTTAGCGAAAAATATCGGGTATTTATTGCGGATATTGCGCTGTTCATCAACCATGATTTTGAACGTAGGGCCTTTGCGAAGTTTAACAATCACTTCATCACGGTCGAAGCGAAGCACTGCCCCTTCAATTTCCACAAGGTTGTCATCATTGAGGTTGAGCACACCTTTTATCGTTAGCCCTTTATACAGAGTACCAGGGTTACTCACAACCATGCGAATACCCCCTTCTGAGACTTCAGTTACTTGAAACAAGTCATCACCAAGCCTAACAAATGGTCGCGCTCGCTTCGGGTACCTCAGACGGTAATATTGTCGTTTCTGAATATAGCTACTCATGGTTTTGCTCCGTGCTACTCATAGCTAGGTATTTCTTTAAGTATACCTTTCAATTCTATTAGTCGTGTAGATAAACACAACTCATTATGCTTTAACAACCCTATATCGGCATTTTATTAGAATTTTGAAGTATAACGGTAAATATTCTCTATCCCCCAATCACTTACAGTCTGGTATGGTGTAACTATTGACCAATAATGACTGATATGCCGCATGGACGTTCTCAACCAGTTGCAATTTTCTCTATCGATTACTGGCCCTATTTGCCTAATGCTTTTGCTCGGCATTGTGTTTAAACGTATCGGACTCATCAACGAAAATTTTATAGATATTGGCTCAAAACTGGTTTTTAAAGTAACCCTGCCGACCATGTTATTTTTAAGCATCGTTGTATCTGAACCTGATTACTACTCTGCGAGTGGGTTTATAGCCTTTGGTGTCGCTTCCAGTGTTATTTTCTTTGCTATCTGTACGCTATCGGTCAAGCGTTTCTTCCCTCAGTCAGATGACAAAGGCGTGATCATACAAGGCAGCTTCAGATCCAACACGGGCATTATCGGTATCGCATATGTTGCCAATGCTTTTGGTGAACAAGGAATCGCGCTAGGCGCAATATACGTGGCCGCTACGACTTTTATCTATAACATACTCGCAGTTATCTGCTTAACACCATCTGGTGGAGAATCGGGCGAGAACGTTGGAAAGATGATGATTTCCACATTGACCAAGAACCCGCTAATCATCTCAATTTTACTCGGTATTTTAGTCTATGTTCTTTCCATTCCAGTGCCCAACATTGCTATTGAAGCCGGAAATTACTTAGCAAAAATGACCTTACCGTTGGCACTATTATGCACGGGCGGGTCGCTAGACTTAAGCTCACTAAAAAGAGAAGCGAGGCCGTCATGGTTCGCCAGTTATAACAAGCTTATTTTGGCTCCTATCCTTATTACTGGAGGTGCATACTGGCTGGGCTTCAGGGGGCTTGAGCTAGGAATTCTATTCTTTATGAACGCCTCGCCTGTCGCTGCGGCAAGCTATGTTATGGCACGCTCTATGGGCGGCAATGCAACTCTAGCAGCAAACATGATTGCACTCACAACAGTGCTATCTACGATCACTTGCACTCTTGGAGTCTTAATCTTATTGGGTCTTGGGTTGATAACTGCGTAACATATAACGACTGGCAAGAAAAATTAAGACAAACAGAGCTAGCCCTACACTGAGTAAGGCTGAACTCTAGAAAACGATATTTATACTTCCTTCCCAGATCAGGCTCACTGTCAATACCGCGGTTAGACCTAGTAAGCTTGCACCGATTTTCTCTTTACCTTTAAACGGGTTAATCCCCTGTTCTCTCTTGGCTTGAATGTAAAAGTAGACCCCAGGCAAATACAATATCGTCGACAACAACAAGTAACTTAAACCCGACGCATAAAGGAGCCAAATACCGTAAAGCGTCGCGCCAATACCAATACCAAGTAAACTGCCCTTGTTTTTCTCCTCAATTGCAATTTTCAGAACGAACGCTCCTACCAAGAAGTAAGGAACCAAAATCATTTCTGAGGCGATAATAAGCAAGGTTTCGTAAGTACTGCCAACGAACATCACACAGATCAGCGAGATTTGAATGCAAACATTAGTCAACAAAAGGGGTTTAACTGGGCTACCGGCTTTATTTAGCTCAGCGTAACGCTTAGGAAACATCTTCTCTTTAGCGCAAAGGTATGGCGCTTCCGAAGCAAGAACAGTCCAACTCAAGAAAGCACCACAAACCGAAATTAATAAGCCCACACTGATGATGTACTGCCCCCAAGGGCCAAGTATGTCAGTCAGCACTTTTGCCATTGAAGGGTTTTGATACCCTGCTAGCTCTACCGGCTTTACCACGCCCATAGAAAGCAGCGTAACGAACACATATATTGCAAGCGCAGTCAGTAAGCCAAGAATCGTGGCACGACCTATGTCTTTGCGGTTCTTGGCACGACTAGAAACCACTACGGCGCCTTCAATACCAATGAAAACCCATACCGTGACAAGCATTGTGCTCTTAACTTGCGAAATTAGGTCATGACCCTCACCAAAATGGAGACCCGTAAAATCGAAGGTAAAAGTGTTCCAACTGAATGCGAATGCGGCACACACAATGAAAATGAACAGAGGCACTAGTTTAGCAAATGTAGTCACCATGTTTATCATGGCGGCAGTTTGCACACCTCTTAGCACCAAGGCATGTACTAACCAGAGTAGACAAGATGCCCCAGCTATAGAGACTAATGTATTACCTTGGCCAAAAATTACGTTATCAGGCGTGTCGAATAACATGCCTAGGGTACTAAAAACGATCACCAGATAAGAGACATTAGCTAACATGGCACTTAGCCAATAACCCCAAGCTGAGCAAAAACCCACAAAGTCGCCAAAACCTTCTTTGGCATAACCAAACACACCGCTATCAACATGCGGACGATGCGCAGCTAACTTCTGAAATGAGAGCGCCAGAAAAATCATCCCTACGCCAGTTATCGTCCAACCGATTAGCACTGCAGCAGGGCTTGCCACTGAGGCCATATTTTGTGGCAGGCTAAAAACACCCGCGCCAATCATCGAGCCTATGACAATCGCCGTGAGAGAGGTCAATCCAAGCTTATTATTCATGTTGTTTCCGGGGAACAGGTCAGGGGCAATAATTTTACGACGAAACTCATTGATTAGGCAGGCATGGTGTGAGTTAGATCTCACATATAACTACCAAATCATAACTTTCATTGTCATCGATCAAATCACGGACTTTGAGATAAGATTTATATATCAAACAAATCATTAAAAACGGACATTAAAACTTAAAGACCAACCAATTAATAGAATATAAACCCAAAAAGAACACAAATATAAAACATATAAACCAAAGGCAATTTAACAAAATCATTCAATATAAATGGCACAAAGTCCCGATGTGCCCGTATTTTTCAGCACGAACTCTTCAATTTAACCTATGCTTAAACAGTTGGCATTTAATAGCAATATGCCTTCTACTGGTATCCAATACTTCCTGTTTGTATGGTCGCTGAAACTCGGCCGTTTTTTTACCGATTAAAAAAGCAGCCCTGAGGCTGCTTTCGTTCATGAAAATCAATGTTTTGAGCTATCCGCTCGTTGGCCAAACTCAGCTTGTTGATAAATATCTGCCAAGCTACGATCTTTTCTCTGCTTTGAGTTTTTCGACTTTGCAGCATAATGGTATTGCTGCTCATTTAATGCCTTTTCATGAGCTTTTGCTGATTGGATAAACTCTGGATCAGACAACGCTTGTTGACGTAGGCGGTTAACGCGTTCAATTGTTTCTAACAACATAGTACACCTCCCAATCACCTGTATCTACATACAGTATAGACCATCATTTAGAGAGATCAAGAAATACTGTATATACATACAATTAACACACTTAATGTGTTGTTGTGATTAAGATTACCTAGCAGGAGCCTGCGGGTACAATCGTTGCTTTCTATACTATTAATCGACGCTATTGATTTGCAGTGGCCTAAGCTAAGATTCCCTGCTCAATCGCGTATTTTGCGAGTTCAGCCGTGCTGTGCAGATCAAGTTTGTGCTTAATATTTTGTCTGTGGGTCTCAACGGTTCGATAACTAATGTTAAGGATAGAGGCGATCTTTTTACTGCTATTTCCCTCGGCAACCAGTTTAAGTATCGCCTCTTCGCGGCGGCTAAGTGGATTTGGCTTTGCAGCCACTGGCACCACCTCTTGCGAAAACAAGGTTTGAGTCACTGACTCACAGAAGTAAGTTGAGCCTTGATAAACCGTTTTAATCGCTTGCACCATACGCCTTGCACAGATCTCTTTGAGCATATAGCCAACTGCCCCAACCTGCATCACCTTCATGATGTATTCTCGGTTATCGTGCATCGTCAGCATTAGCACTTTTACCTCTGGCATGGACTCTTTGATCACTCGAGTCGCATCAATACCGTTCATCAAAGGCATACTCACGTCCATCAATACGACATCGGGCTTAAGCGATTTGACAACATCAATTGCCTCAACGCCATTGCTCGCTGAACCGACCACATCAATCTCAGATTCAGTTTGTAAACGGGCGATAAATCCATCCAGTACCACTTGGTGGTCGTCAACAATCACCACTCTAATTGGCTCATCCATAAACTAATCCATCTAATTCAAGTAACACAGTAATCTCTGTTCCAAAGCCTGGCTCACTCTCTATTTCAAATTCACCACCAATGAACTCCACCCTTTCACGCATATTGCGCAGACCGATACCACTTTTACGAAGCGCAGCATTAACATCAAACCCGACACCATCATCCCGAATGATTAACTGAAGCATATTACCCATTTGATGCATGATCACACTGACCGTATTTGCCGACGCGTGTTTTTCAATATTAGTCAACGATTCTTGCGCCACACGATACATGGTGGTTGCCATCTCGGACTTTAGCTTACCCGGGTCCGTTATCAGAGAAGCTTCCACTTCGATCCCCGAGTGAGATTTAAAATCTTGAAGCAAGGTACTAATTGCCGCTTCAAGCCCAATATCATCTAGTGCACTTGGACGCAGGTTGTGCGAAATATGCCTTACTTCATTAATTGCCGTAGAAAGCGACTGCTGAGACTTAATCAAGTGCTGCTGCAATGGAGCATCTGTGATCTTGTTTGACAGTAGCTCAAGGTGACACTTGCTTGAAACCAACAATTGATTGATTCCGTCATGAAGCTCTCTAGCAAGGTGCTTCTTCTCATCTTCCTGAAACATCACCGTTTTATGGGCGAGCTCTTTGAGGCTTCGGTCAGCTAAACGGTGTTCGTGAAGGTTAACCGCTAGCGTAATTACAACGATAACGCCCACGGTCACAATCATAATCACAATCACGGAAAAAAAGGTCGTTTCAATATTCTTACGCACCTCTTGTCTCAGGTTAGCCACCTCGTTGGTAATGTCTTCGATATAAAGACCAGTGCCAATCATCCAATTCCATTTATCCAACCAAGCAGCATAGCTCAGTTTAGTCACATTCTCTCCTGTCGATGGTTTTTGCCACAGGTAACGGTGAAAACCGCCGCCACGTTGCGCTTCATCTAGGAGCTCTTCGATAACTAAATCACCATTTTTGTCTCTAAGGTCTATAAGATTCTTGCCTATCAGATCAGGCATAATGGGGTGAACAAGGTTGGTACCTGATTCGTCATAAGCAAAGAAATAGCCATCTTTATCTTTGCCATAACGAAGTTTGGTCAGAACTGCTTTGACCTGTTGTTTGGCCACTTCTTCAGAAAGGCTATCATCGTTATAAATATGCGCAATCGCATCAAATGCCAGATCAACTTTGTCTTTCAGTGCCGTCTCTTTGGAGCGAATCAATCCATCTTCAAAAATCTGCACCTCTTTCTCACCCAGCGTTTTTGCTTGATGTATTGAGATCCAACTGGTCAACGCTGTAACCAATAGCAAGGGCAACAGACTAAGCAATATCAATTTGGCTTGTAGAGGCATTCCTTTCCCCCTATAACAACAAAGGCCGCTTGCACATTGGCAAGCAGCCCCACTTTAACAGGAGTTGTTAAGTTTTCGTAACTAGACGATCACATTCCGTAAAATCCAGGGAACACAAGCAAAGATACCAGTACCAATATCTGGATTGCAATGAATGGCATAACACCTCGGTAGATATCTCTGGTCGTCACCCCTTTTGGCGCCACACCTTTCAAATAGAACAGGCTGAAACCAAATGGTGGGGTTAAGAAGGAGGTCTGGAGGTTCATCGCAACCAAAATCGCAAACCATGTCATGTTGATACCCATAATTTCAGCGACCGGAGCTAAAATTGGCACAATGATGAAACAGATCTCTACGAAATCGATGAAGAAGCCAAGGACCAAAATAACCAACATTGTGATGATCAAGAAGCCCCATTTATCACCTGGAATTTGCAGCATCCACTCTTCAACTAAGTAGTCACCGCCTGTGTAGGTGAACGCCATAGAGAACGCGGTTGCACCCAGCAAGATCGCAAACACCATTGCTGTGACTTTTACCGTCTCTTTAGACGCTTCATAGACCATCGACCAGCTAAACTGTCTATACAAAATAGCTAAAACAATCGCGCCCGCGCCACCTAGAGCGGCTGACTCAGTAGGTGTCGCCACACCCGCAAAGATGGAACCAAGAACAACCACAATCAATGCCAACGGTGGTATGACTGCTTTTAGCGCAGTGATTACCTCTTGTTTACGGCTGACGTTCTCGTCACTCGGAATAGGCTGTGCTGCTTCTGGGTTCAGTTTGGCATAGATCAGTATATAAACGACGTATGCACCGACCAGAACTAGCCCTGGCCAAATCGCTGCTTGGAACAAATCACCCACAGGTACACCAAGTACGTCACCCAATAGGATAAGCACGATAGAAGGTGGGATAATCTGACCTAACGTTCCTGACGCACAGATAGTGCCGCAGGCAAGTCCTTTGTCGTAATTGTACTTAAGCATAACTGGCAGTGAGATTAACCCCATTGCGACAACAGAAGCACCAACCACACCAGTAGACGCGGCAAGCAGCGCACCTACCAATACAGTAGAGATTGCGATACCACCACGAACACCGCCAAACAGTTTGCCCATCGATTCAAGCAACTGCTCTGCTAGACGAGTCTTTTGCAGCACTAAACCCATGAAAACAAACAGGGGAACAGCCATCAGAACGGTGTTTTCCATAATCGACTGGATTCGATATGGCATAAAGGCAAACATCTCCATGCCTTCTGCCCAAACACCAAATATTAATGCGATACCACCAAAGGTAAACGCAACCGGGAAGCCAAGTAGCAAAGCAAACAAGGCAACGAAAAACATTACAATACCGACCATTGTCGCCTCCTTATTTGTGCTCTTGAGAATAAATTAAGTGTGGATTAACGATTTTGTTCAGTGAATGAAGCAGTAAGCCAACCCCGCTGATCGCCATAAAGAAGAAAGATAAAGGAATCATCGCTTTAATAATCCAGCGGTAAGGCAAACCGCCTGGGTCTCCTGATGTTTCTCCTAAGGCATAGCTCTCCTTCGCGAAGTCAATACCGTAGTAGGCCACCAACAAACAAAATGGGAAAAGGAAAAACAGTGTCCCAAGCAGATCAATAATCGCTTGAGCCTTATTCGATAGACGTTCATAAAACAGGTCAACTCGAACGTGACCACCCGCCTTAATCGCATATGGGACACCAAGTAGGAATACCGCTGAGAACAGATGCCACTCCATTTCCTGCATTGCAATGGACACATCATTGAAGGCATAACGCATGACAACGTCATACACTACGTTAGTTAGTAGCAAGATGAACAAAATGCTTGATAACCATCCTAGAAAGTCACCAAAACGATTAAATCCTCGCTCAACATAAATTAGGCTTCTCATTCCCTACTCCATGGAATTTGAATTTGCGCCACTCGAAATAAAGTAGCGCTTGATATAAATAGTTTTCTTGGGCTTAACCTTAGGTGACGTTGTCACCTAAGGTCTATTGTTATTATTGTGCTTGGCTGTTTAGGTAAGCGCGGTGAGAGATATCAGTCCACGAGCGTACCTGTTTAAGATAATCTGCTTGAGATTTTTGAATTTCTGCCGCTACTTCATCTTCTGCCGCACGTTCTTTTAGAAGTTTGTCATTAGATGCTTTTAGCGCAGTAATTACGTCTGCTGGAAAGTCTTTAACTTGAACGTTAGGGTATTCAGTCTTAATAGAAACCCAGTTCTTACCACTTTCATGCGTCGCTTGTGCATACATATCGTAAGCGGCTGTGCGCATTGCTACGCGTAGAATCTCTTGCAGATCTTCAGGTAGACGTTTCCAAGTACGAGCATTAACTAAGAATTGAAGCTCAGTCGCTGGCTCATGCCAACCTGTGTAGTAGTAAGGTGCAATTTTGTGGAAACCCATGCGAAGGTCAAGTGAAGGACCAACCCACTCTAATGCATCAATCGTACGACGCTCTAGCGAAGTGTAAAGCTCACCTGGTGCAATGTTGGTTGGCTTAGCGCCAAGGTCAGCGAGGATCTCACCTGCAAAACCCGGGATACGCATTTTCAGACCTTGTAAGTCCTCAACTGAGTTGATCTCTTTTTGGAACCAACCACCCATCTGAATATCCGTGTTACCACCAGGGAATGACATTAGGTTATGAGGAGTGTAAACCTTCTCCATCAGCTCCATACCACCACCGTGATAGAACCATGCATACTGCTCTGCCGGCGTCATACCAAATGGCATTGAAGTGAAGTATAGAGTATTTGGCACTTTACCTTTCCAGTAGTAAGAAGCTGAGTGCCCCATGTCGTACTGACCAGATTTCACCATATCAAAAACACCCAGAGGTGCTTTATGTTTGTTAGCAGAATCAATACGAATTTGCAGACGGCCATTAGACATTTTCTCTGCCATAGCTGCCATATTCTTAGTCGCATCACCGAATACAGGGAAGTTCGGTCCCCATGTTTCAGCAAGTTTTAAGCGATACACTTTGTCTGCTGCTGTTGCCGTTGCCGTTGCCGCTACCATAGCTAGCGCAGCAACGACCGCGGTTCCTTTTAACACTCTTTTAAGAGATTGTTTGATAAGACTCATGTTCACATCCTTTGTTGAAGGGTCATACCTTTGATACCTACCAGAATAAATATCTCTTCACCTATTTATCCCAATTGGTATTCGGCATTTTCTATTTCTCATACAGAGTCGTTGATCAATAACAAAGAAGATATAGGCGCGAACACGCACTATTTTTAACAACAATAACTAGACTTAGACTAAAGAATTACGTGGTTATACGTAGGATACTTACCATCAATAGATTTAAGATAAATAAAAACAACACTTTATAATTACCCAAGAAAATATAAGTTAGCAAAATATACGTAGTTACTTACTAGGGAAACGATTAACAAGAAATGTGAC
>NZ_JATABG010000083.1:0-11124 GCF_036533755.1 Vibrio sp. M260118
AAGTCGAAACAGTACGTTAGAAGTTATTGATCACATTCAACTTGTTGAGAATGCCGTTAGTGAAATTAATACCATTAACTCTGGTATTTCCCAAGCGTCAGATAATCAGTGCGCAATGATGAAGAAGCTGAACGCAGAGGTGGAGATGTCAAACTCATTAAGTGATGAAATTGCTTACAGTGCAAATGCCATTGCAAATGTTCATGGAGATATAAGTCGAGTTTCGTCTGCACTAACGAAAGATGTGGCGGTTTTTAAAGTTTAGCTACGAAACCTACTAATCTGAAATCAGTCAAGGATAAGCAAAAATGAAAATTCTAGTTACAGGTGGTATGGGCTACATCGGGAGTCATACATGCGTGCAGATGATTGAGGCGGGAATGGAGCCGATCATCATTGACAATTTGTGTAATTCCAAGGTCGAAGTTCTTAGCAGAATTGAAGCGTTAACAGGTAAGCAGCCTACTTTTTATCTAGGTGACGTTCGTGATGAAGATTTCCTGGATTCTGTATTTGCGAAACACGAAATCCAAGCTGTGATTCACTTTGCTGGTTTAAAAGCTGTGGGTGAGTCAGTTGCAAAACCCCTAGAATATTATGACAACAACGTCAATGGCTCATTGGTATTGACACGCAGCATGCGTAAAGCAGGCGTGAAAAGTATCGTGTTTAGTTCGTCTGCTACGGTATATGGCGATCCGGACATTGTGCCTATTACTGAAGATTCGCCAACTGGCGCAACTACTAACCCCTATGGCCGAAGCAAGTACATGGTAGAAGAGTGTTTGAACGATCTCTTCAATGCGGAAAATGATTGGAGCATAACTCTATTACGTTACTTCAATCCAGTTGGAGCTCACCCATCGGGCACAATGGGTGAAGATCCACAGGGAACTCCAAATAATTTGATGCCTTTTATCGCCCAAGTGGCAGTTGGTCTCCGTGAAAAACTGTCTGTTTTTGGTAACGATTACTCAACACCAGATGGTACGGGAGTTCGAGATTACATCCATGTAATGGATTTAGCGGATGGCCACATTGCTGCACTCAAAACCGTTGGTGAGAAAGCAGGATTACATATTTATAACCTTGGTACAGGTAAAGGCTCGAGCGTACTTGAAATGGTTGAGGCGTTCGGCTCCGCTTGCGGTAAGCCAGTTTCTTATGAGATATGTCCTCGCAGACCTGGTGATATTGCTGAGTGTTGGGCGAGCACGGAAAAGGCAGAGCGAACTCTTGGCTGGAAGGCAAAGCGTAGTGTCTCGGAAATGACCAGGGATACCTGGTTATGGCAATCAAACAATCCTAAAGGTTATCTGCAGGAGTAATCTAATCCCGGCTGTAGATCCAACCTTATCGAATAGTGCAGTTTTATTAGCATATTTTAACAGTAGAGTAAGTAAGATGTTGAGTGTTGAATTTAATCCTGTGGATCACCCACACCGTCGTTACAACCCGTTGACTGGGCAATGGGTTTTGGTATCACCGCACCGAGCAAAGCGTCCTTGGAGTGGTGCTGATGAAAAACCAGCGATGGACGAATTGCCCAGTTACGAAGGCAAGTGTTTCCTTTGTCCAACCAATGACCGCATTTCAGGCGACGTTAACCCTGATTATCAAGGAACCTATGTGTTCAATAATGACTTTGCGGCTTTGATGGTTGATTCACCGGATTCGCCGGAGTCGGATAATCCATTATTTAAAACTCAGAGCGTACGTGGTTTGAGCAGGGTGATCTGTTTCTCGCCGGATCACAGCAAAACCTTGCCTGAACTACCAGAGGAGAAAATTCGTGGTGTGATTGATACATGGGACGCGCAAATTGAAGAGTTGGGAAAAGATTTTATCTGGGTTCAAGTTTTTGAAAACAAGGGAGAGGCCATGGGTTGCTCTCAGCCTCATCCACACGGTCAGATTTGGGCGAATAGCTTTTTACCCAATGAGATTGAACGTAAAGAGTATAACTTAAAGGCGTATTACCAAGCGAAGGGCAGCAACCTACTGGTTGATTACGTTCAGGCTGAGCTAAAAGACGGCTCACGCACTGTTGTTGAAACTAAGCATTGGGTTGCAGTTGTGCCTTATTGGGCGGCCTGGCCATTTGAAACAATGATGCTACCGAAAACACACATTCGTCGCATGAGTGATCTGAGCGATGAGCAAAGAGATGATCTCGCTGTAGCAATCAAAAAGCTGACCAGCCGATACGACAACTTGTTCCAGTGTTCTTTCCCTTACTCAATGGGCTGGCATTATGCTCCGTTCTTTGAAGAAGGTACAAACATTGACCACTGGCAGCTACATGCGCTCTTTTACCCGCCACTATTACGCAGCGCATCAATTCGCAAGTTTATGGTGGGTTACGAGATGCTTTCAGAAAGCCAACGAGATTTAACGGCAGAGCAAGCGGCACAGCGTCTGCGTGAATTAAGTGATATTCACTATAAGGAAAAGAGAACCTAGGATCGAAGGTACTCAAAAAGCAGAACATCAAACCAGTGATTTTCGAGCGCCAATGAAAAACGGGTTCGGGAATCTAAATACTAATTTGAACTGAGATTTAACCATGTCTGATCTAATACAGAGTGTAAAAGCCTCCTTTGAGCAAGTATTGGGCTATGCGCCAAGTCACACAATCCAAGCGCCGGGTCGCGTCAATCTAATCGGTGAGCACACTGACTATAATGACGGTTTTGTCCTTCCGTGTGCGATTAACTACCAAACTGTCGTTGCTGCTGCAAAGCGCGATGACAATCTAGTCCGAATCGTGTCCGTTGATTACGGTAATGAAGTGGACGAGTTCGATATCAGTCAAGAGATCACTTTCCAGCCAAATAAAATGTGGGCGAACTATGTTCGTGGTGTTGTCAAATGTTTGCTTGTACGCGGTTACTCGTTTGCTGGTGCAGATATCTGTGTGAGCGGAAATGTTCCTCAAGGAGCTGGTTTAAGCTCTTCTGCGGCGCTAGAAGTGGCTATCGGTCAGACGTTTAAGATTTTGTTTAGTCTGGAGATTAGCCAGGCAGAAATTGCTTTAATTGGTCAGCAAGCAGAAAACGAGTTTGTCGGATGTAACTGCGGCATCATGGATCAAATGATTTCAGCTGAAGGTCGCGAGAATCACGCGATGCTATTGGATTGCCGCAACCTTGAAACTGAGTCCGTATCGATGCCTCAAGATATGGCGGTCGTGATTATCAACTCGAATAAAAAACGCGGTCTAGTTGATAGCGAATACAACATGCGTCGCCAGCAATGTGAAGAGGCCGCACGTATCTTTGGGGTTAAAGCACTAAGAGATGTTACCATTGAGCAGTTCAACGAAAAATTATCAGAACTTGATGACTCGATAGCCAAACGTGCCCGACACGTTATCACAGAAAACGATCGTACAGTGGAAGCCGCGCAAGCTCTTCGTGCTAATGATATCAAGCGCATGGGTGAATTGATGGCCGAGTCGCATGCTTCTATGCGCGATGATTTCGAAATTACTGTAAAAGAGATTGACACTTTGGTTGAAATGGTCAAAGGCGTGATTGGTGAGCAGGGCGGAGTCCGAATGACTGGTGGCGGTTTTGGCGGTTGTGTAGTGGCATTGGTTCCGCCAACTCTGTTAGACAAAGTGAAGTCAACCGTCGAAGCGAAGTACGAATCCGCGACCGGATTAAAAGAGTCAATTTACGTATGTCAGGCAAAAGAGGGCGCGGGCGTTATTGAATATATTCGAAGTTAAGTGATTTGTGGGCCATAAATCGGCGTGATGTCATAGACATCCTTTCAACTATATTGGGTGTCTATGGACAGAGAAGTTTACCAAAGACTACATAGGGAACCCCTCAAATTGAAGAGCTTCCCTATCTTTTATTGAGCTTCTTGATTATTGGAAGTATAACACCAATGCCAACACAAAAATCGCAACTGCCAGCAGGGCTTTGTTGCGTAGCGTAGCAAGTTAATCAAATTAACGCTGACATTATTAAGGACCAAGCCGTTCTAAAGGCTGACATTAGCAATACCACCGAGAGAGCGACGGTTTTCGTTACGGTTGCTGCTGTTGTGGGTATTACTGTCGTAGCTATGTTGTGTATGTATATTTCTAAGAATATCACTCGTAATGTACTATCGGTTCAGAAGCAGGCAGAAAAACTAAGCCGAGGTGAGATTAGTTCGAGTGTAGCCCCGATTGAAGGCCGTGATGAGCTAGCTCATATGAGGCAGTCGCTTAATGACATGGAGCTACAACTGTATAAGACAGTTTGTGATGTTAAATCTTGTATTGATCTTTTGGCGTCGGCTGCGGAAGAGATGTCCGTTGTTAATGGCGATATCTTAGCTAGCGCTGAATCGCAAATGCTAGAGACTGACCAGGTTGCAACTGCTATGAATGAAATGACGGTCGCAATCTCTGAGGTTGCTGTAAGGGCGACCGAGGCTGCCGATGGCGCGGAACGAACCACTGCTTCTTCACGTGATGGCCAAGCGGTGATGAATGAGACTTCTGACAAAATCACTTGTT
The DNA here is from genome assembly GCF_036533755.1 of Vibrio sp. M260118. NCBI lineage: Bacteria > Pseudomonadati > Pseudomonadota > Gammaproteobacteria > Vibrionales > Vibrionaceae > Vibrio > Vibrio sp. M260118. Next base: position 4,517 of record NZ_JATABG010000083.1, read on the forward strand.
TGGTTGAGCAAATGGGCACAATGAGCTCAGAGGTTGCAACCTTGGCTCAGGGAACGAGTCAAGTTTCTGATATTACAGAGGTGATTCAGAAAATAGCTGAACAAACAAACCTGTTGGCTCTGAATGCGGCTATTGAAGCTGCTCGAGCTGGTGAGCAAGGGCGTGGTTTTGCTGTTGTTGCTGATGAGGTTAGGCAGTTGGCTCAAGGAACCCAGCGCGCTGTTGAGCAGATAGGTCAACATATCTCAGTGCTGCAAAGCAATACCACTCAGGTTGTGGAGTCATTAGACTCTGGTCAGCAAACGCTAGAAGAAACTGTTGTTCAATCAAACTCAGCAGGAGACTCGTTTGTTCTGATTTCAGGCAGTATTGAGCAAATGAATGACCTTAGCATTCAAATTGCAGCAGCGACTGAAGAGCAAAGTGCAACGGCTGACATGATTAACCAGAGTATTGTTTCTGTTCGTGAACAGGTAGATAAAACCCTGACTATGGTGCAAGAAAGCAACCAAGCTGCTGATGAACTGGCTCGAATGTCAGTGCATCTATCAAACGAGTTACAATTCTTTAAGGTGAGCTAACTTAGATAGCGAATGCCTATTGCTGACTGAGTGACTTAAAAGCAATGTTCGAGGCGCTGATTGATATATAGCGCCTTATCTTATGTTACTGAACCAACGCAGATTCAAACACCGTCGTACGGTTACGTCCATTTTGCTTTGAAAAGTAGAGCGCCTTGTCGGCGTGTTCAAGCCACATTAAATGGCTAGTTTGAATGGTGGACAGTTCGCATACCCCTAGGCTGATGGTGTATTTAACGGACACTTGTTCACAGTCGACGCGAGCTTGATCGATTTTCTTACGTAGTCGCTCTGTAAAGTAGAGTGCTTGGTCTGCGCAGGTTCCGGGTAGCAAGACGGTAAACTCTTCTCCGCCATAGCGCCCACAGATATCTGTACCTCGTGATGCTTTTCTTAACTCATCTGCTGTGTGTCGGATCACCTCATCACCTATCGTATGACCATAGGTATCATTGACGCGTTTGAAATGATCAATATCGAAGATAACCAATGAAGAGGTTGCCCCTGTAATCTGGCACTGTTCAAACTCACGCTGCAAACAATTTTCCCAATGAGCGCGATTATATAGTTTGGTTAGGCCATCAGTTCTGCTTAGGTCAGACAGCTTCTGGTTTGAATCAGTAAGGTGAATCTTATTCTTAGCAATGTCAGTGACGTCATTGATGATGATGCTTACGTGAGAGGTCTCACCGTTGACAGACGTTAACGGCGAAAAAGTGATGTTCTGGCGCATCTCTCTGAGACCATTCGAAATAGGACTGAAATTCTTGAAGTTGAATAGGTAAGGGCGGTCTTCCCAGCAAGAAAATCCGCGACTGTTTAAGGAAAAAGCGGTATCGACTTTGCTGCGCAGCCACTGTTCGGGTAGGTCACGTACGACATCGAACAACTTGCGGCCAACGATGTGCTCAGCACCAATGCCGCTGTACGATTGCATAAAGGTATTCCAAACACATACTTGATAATCTTTATCCACGACGATTAATCCGGCATCCAAGTCGCCAAGGATCTGCATTACCCAATGCAGATCGCCAATATCGGTTGACCTCATAACACGCTCTCCAAAATGTCTTCGATCGCACTCAAAGATTCAAAATCCATTAAAAAGATAATGTCACAGGCAATATCAAGGTTTTCTGCCTTGTAGACAAATTCAATGGTAAAAACCTCTTGCTCGTAGCCTTTAAGAAATTGTTCGCAGACCAAAGACACTTGCAGTAACTCTTTTTCCAATACGATCGGTTGCCTTAGAGAGATAGAAATATCGAGCTGTTTGCTGAAAGAGTTCAGGAAAGAGGAAACTAAGATATTAGAGATGTCTAATATCGTTTCATTGACCGAGCTGTTGAACTTGTTCTCGTCCGATTGGGTTATCGCTTCAAAACCAGAGCCATGCAGGCAAACTAAGGCTTCACCGTTGATGCCATTGCCGACAAAACGTTGTGACACTGCGCGTGAATCGGCGTTGTTGACGATGTCTTGAACCGTCATGGTCAGCTCAGACTGGTGCAATGTCGCTACATTCGGTAGTGGCATTTCAATAAACCGGCCCATTTGCTGAGCGATGATAGAGGCACTTGAACCCAACGCAACATTACTCATCTCTTTAATTGCAGCAAATAGGTCAATTGCTTTGCCCTGTTGAGTTGTTGGTCGAGCTTCAATATGTCTTAGTGGCAAGTTGAACTTGTCGAACAGAGCCGCTAGGTCAGAAGTAACGAAAGGTTTCTCAATAAAGTCTAGCGCGCCTAAATCGGCACAACGTGACTTTGCCTCTTGCTGGATGTCTCCTGAAACCACTACGGTGTGAGTGAAGTAGTCTTTCACTGGCATTGACGCTAGAACTTCAAAGCCATCCATCACCGGCATGGTGAGATCTAAGAACAGAAGATCGATATTGTGCTCAAGCATGATATCAAGCGCTGCCCGACCGTGCTCCGCTTGGTGGATGGTAAGATTAGCCGAGGGGTCGATTCTACCGATAATTGACTTGCGAGCAATTTTCGAGTCATCACACACTAAGATGTTCATTTAATGTCATTCTTTAGCCTGTTAGGAATTGCCACGCGGATCGAAGGTATGAATCGAGAAAAATATCGTGACCTTGGTTCAGATATTAATAATTAACATATTTATCGTTATGATTTCACGCGCTTTTTATAAAGCAATCAGAAAAGTTGGAAGCTCGACACAGAATTAAAATGTTTGAGGTGGCATGGTCAGTGCGACTTTCGATCTAGGTAACTTATTGAGTAAGTGACATATAAACCACGCGGTGTCGACGATATGATTTAACTTCAAACCTGTTCCTATGCCCATTCCGTGACACAGATAGATAACATCCTCTGTCGCTACGTTTCCGGCTGCCCCTTTCGCATAAGGGCACCCGCCTAAACCTGCAACGCTGGAGTCGATAGTTGATACGCCCATAAGAAGTGCTTGGTACAAATTTGCTAATCCTTGTCCGTAGGTGTCGTGAAAATGGGCAGCAAGTTCTAACGTGTCTGATTGAGTAAGTATGGTATCGAGCACATCAGCTATTTTATTCGGCGTGCCAGTGCCGACGGTATCGCCTAAAGAGACCTCATAGCACCCCATGTCTAACATGGCGCGAGTAACGTCACGTACTTGAGTAGGAGCTGTTGGGCCGTCGTAAGGGCAATCAACAATACAAGAAAGATAGCCGCGCACCGGAAGTTGGTGCTTTGATGCCAACTCTATGACGTCGCTAAACCTATCTAAGCTTTGTGAGATAGAGCAATTGATATTGCGCTGGCAAAAACCTTCAGACGCCGAAGTAAAAACGGCTACCTGGTCAACGCCACACTCTATTGCCGCCTCTAATCCTTGAACGTTAGGCGTTAGAGCAGAATAGGTAACATGTTTTTGGCGAGATATCTGCTTGAACACGTCGCCTGAACTCGCCATTTGCGGCACTTTAGTTTCAGAAACAAAGGCGCCGGATTCAATGTGAGTAAGACCTGAGTGCGACAGGCGGTCGATAAGCTCTATTTTTGCCTCAAGAGAGACAGATGGTTCGTTTTGCAATCCATCTCGTGGACCGACTTCGACAATGTTGACTGACTTAGGGAGTGAGTTACTTAAAGACATTGCAGTCACTCCTCAGGGTTACCCGTTGGCCAATTTGGAGAGCGTTTGTTGAGAAACGCAGTTAAGCCCTCTTGCCCTTGGGGTGAGACGCGGATATTTGCGATCAGTTCGCTAGTATAGTGCTTTAATGCATCATCAATGTCGGCTGAATAACAGTGTTGGCAGAGTTTTTTCACCTCTATCAAAGCTTGAGGGCTATGTTCTAATATCGGTGTGAGCCATTCTAGCGCTTCAATGCTTAGCTCATGGTTTTCGGTAACCTTATGAACCAGGCCTAGTGAGCATGCGGTATTGGCATCAATTTTCTCTGCCGACAACATATAGCGCCGCGCATTTCGAACTCCCATTGCGCGGATAACGTAGGGGGCGATGGTGGCAGGGATAAGCCCTAACTTAACTTCGCTTAAGCAAAACTCTGAGTTTTGATGAGCGATCACCATGTCGCAGCAGCAGACTAGACCAAGCGCACCACCGTATGCACAGCCCTGAGTGACGGCAACGGTTGGGTGAGGGAAGCGGTCGAGTTTTTCTAGTAGCGTCGCCAGTTGAAAGGCATCAAGTTGGTTTTGTTGCTGACTTTTATCGACCATAGAACGCATCCACTCTACGTCGGCTCCGGCAGAAAAGTGTTTTCCGTTGCCAGATATAACGAGTGCGCGCACGCTTGGATTTGCCGAGAGGGCGTCTAGATAGTGAATTAGCTGAGAAATAACTTCAGCATTGAAAGCATTCGCTTGGCGAGGGCGATTAAGCGAAAGGCTTGCTACTCCGTTGTGATCTAGTGTCATTAAGACACTATCGGATTTGGGGTTCTGCTTGGTTGGCATAGTTTCCTCACATCCTAAAAATACCGAACTTGCTGTCACTGACGCTTGAGTTGTTAGCGATGTTAAGTGCGTTGGCTAACAGTTTTCGGGTGTCTTTGGGATCGATAATGCCATCGTCCCAAAGCCTTGCACTGGCTCAGACATTGCGGGAATATAGGCTCCCCCAGCGGTGCACAGGCCGAGTACGACAGCAATTTGCGCAATCCCTTCGCCAGACATACGCGCTTGATTGAAAAAGATTCGGCCAAAGTGCTCCTTGTCTGCAAAAACGTCAGCTTGATGGGGAAGGTTCGCACCCCCAGAATCGACGAGGTAAACGCAGGGTAATTCGCAGCGTTGAGCAATTTCTTGAGCTCGAAGGTGTTTTTTTACTGTTAGAGGGTAGTAAGTACCACCTTTAACCGATGGATCGTTTGCGATCACCATACAGTGTTGGCCGTTTACTCTGCCTATTCCCGCGACTACTCCTGCGCAGGGGACGTTCTCTTCATAGACCTGCCACGCCGCGAATTGCCCAATCTCTAGAAAAGGGCTTTGGTCATCGAGTAGTAGATCGATACGTTCACGCACGGGTAACTTACCTTTGCGACGTTGATGTTCCAGAGCCTTCTCTCCACCACCATGCTTAATCACGTCAATGTCTAAATTAAGCTGCTTGACCAAGGAGCTCATGGCAGCAAAATTGTCGTTGTACAGTGGCGCTTGTTTGTTAATTTTTGTCTTGATTACAGGCATAGAAAGCACCTTCTCAACGGGTTTCTTCGAATAACTCACGACCAATGAGCATACGGCGAATTTCAGATGTGCCAGCACCAATTTCGTATAGCTTGGCGTCTCTGAGCAGACGGCCTGCTGGGAACTCATTGATGTAGCCATTGCCGCCTAACAGTTGAATGGCGTCGAGTGCTATTTGAGTAGCTAGCTCAGCACAATAGAGAATAACGCCAGCGGCATCTTTGCGGGTGGCATGTCCGTTATCGCAAGCGTTGGCGACTGCATACAAGTAAGCGCGTGCGGCATTGGTGCGGGTGTACATGTCGGCAACCTTGGCTTGAACCAATTGGAACTCACCAATTGACTGGCCAAACTGTTTGCGATCGTGGATATAGGGGATAACTAGATCTAGGCAGGATTGCATGATTCCCAACGGGCCCGCTGCGAGAACAACACGTTCATAATCGAGCCCACTCATTAGCACTTTGACCCCTTGGTTTACTTCACCTAGTACATTTTCCACTGGGACAGGGCAGTTTTTGAATACCAATTCGCAGGTATTGGAGCCGCGCATACCAAGTTTGTCTAGTTTCTGTGCGTGGCTGAAACCGTCAAAGTCTTTCTCGACGATAAAGGCGCTAATACCGTGGGAGCCTTTGTCTGGCTGCGTTTTAGCGTAAACCACCAGTACGTCGGCGTCTGGCCCATTGGTGATCCACATTTTGCAGCCGTTGAGTAGGTAATGGGCGCCTTTGAGTTCCGCTTTTAGCTGCATGCTCACCACGTCAGAGCCAGCGTTAGGCTCACTCATCGCGAGGGCACCGACATGAGTGCCTGCAACTAGTTTGGGCAAGTACTTTTCCAGTTGAGCATCATTGCCATTGCGGAAGATCTGATTGACACAAAGATTTGAGTGGGCGCCATAACTAAGAGCAACCGAGGCGGAAGCGCGGCTTAACTCTTCCATGGCAATGACATGGGCAAGATAGCCCATTTCAGCACCGCCATACTGCTCCGAGACGGTTACTCCCAATAACCCCATCTCGCCTAACAGAGGCCACAACTGATTTGGAAAGCTGTTGGAGTGATCAATTTCTGCAGCGAGTGGCGCTATTTCGGATTGAGCAAATCCGCTGACATGCTCGCGCAGCAAGTTGATAGATTCATCTAACCCGAAATTTAGAGGGGTATAGTTTGCTAGCATAATGCCTCCGAGTGCGACACATAGCCGCGTTTGAACTACTCGAAGACGCGTAAATCTAGCTAGTCGGTTTGGCTGACCAGCAGGGCTTTTTCACATCGCTCTCCAGCGACATTCAAATCTTCAAGCATATTTTTAATATCATCGAGTTGGCGCATCAGCACCGCCTCCTTC
>NZ_JATABG010000084.1:0-11074 GCF_036533755.1 Vibrio sp. M260118
TTAGTGAAGCTTCGCTGGCTGAACTTAATCGCAGCAGCCCTGAAACACACTCGATGGACCAGTTCCGCACTAACTTGGTGGTTTCAGGGACAGAGCCCTTTGGTGAAGACGGTTGGAAGAGCATTCGAATTGGAGAAGTAGAGTTTGAAGCGGTTAAACCATGTGAGCGTTGTATTCTGACCACCGTTGATGTTGATAAAGGCGAGTTTCGAACCAGCAAAGAGCCGCTGAATACACTCTCCCAGTTTAGAGCCAATGAGCGCGGCGGAGTGTTTTTTGGCCAAAACTTGGTGGCGAAAAACGAAGGGGTAATTCATCAGGGTGATACGATTGAAATTCTTGAAGTTAAAGATAAAGAGTATTACCCGGACAACCGTCCAACACAATTACTCATGACTTGTGTTGAGCGAGAAGAGATCGCCCGGGATTTTGTTACCTTTTGGCTTGAGCCAAAGCTTGGTGAGTTACCTGTATATCAACCGGGTCAACATCTGCCTATTTCCATTGAGATTGATGGTGAGACAATCAGCCGTCGCTACACCTTATCGTCGAGCCCGTCTCGCCCGGGGCGTTTTGCTATCTCGGTTAAGCGTATTGATGGTGGTCGAGTTTCAAACTGGTTAGTTGATAACTTAGGCATTGGTGATAGCTTAACTTGCGAACACCCATCTGGTTCGTTCCATCTGGTTGAGAAACACAAAAGCCAACCCCTATTGCTTCTTTCGGCCGGTAGCGGTGTGACGCCTATGCTGTCTATGTTGCGCTATCTTTCGGACCATGACCAAGTTGAAGATGTGGTTTTCTATCACCAATGCAGTAGTGTTGAAGACATCCCATGTCAGGCGGAACTAGACGAGCTGAGAAGCAAGCATCAAGGATTAACCGTTTTGATCTCTCTATCTAAAGCGCCGATCGATTGGTTTGGTTTAAAAGGTCGTTTGACCCTAGCGCATTTGAAGCAGGTTAAAGATGCACAGCAGAGGCAAGTCTTCGTGTGTGGGCCCGGTGGTTTTATGCAAAAAGCGAAAAACTTACTGCTTAAAATAGGCTTGCCTGAAGCCAACTATCATCAAGAGGCGTTTGGTGTTAACCAGAGCGTCCAGCAACCACTAAAATCGCTTACCCTTAGTGTTAACGGAAATGTGTTTGTTGGTGATAACCAGAAGACACTACTAGAGCAGGCAGAAGATGCTGGGGTGCCGATAGCCAATAGCTGCCGTGCTGGGTTGTGCGGTGCGTGTAAGGTGACGGTCGAGTCGGGTAACGTTCATCAACCAGATGTGCCTGCGCTTCAGGATTATGAGCGAAATATGGGTGTAGCACTCGCTTGTTGTTGCGTACCTGAAACCGACATCGAAGTCGTTAGCTAGACGAATATTAACCAGCCCCGTATTGGGGCTGAGTTCATTCAATGACACTTTGGTTACGCCCGAGGTGTTTTGCTTTGTAAAGTGCATCATCCGCTCGACGATACAAATCAAGACACTCCGTGTCATTTTGGGAAAGCTGTGTCACACCACAACTCAAAGAAAATGGTGACTTTGCATTGTTGAGAGGCGATTTAAGGAACTGAGTGCGAAGTCTCTCAGCCACTTCTAAAGCATCCTGACCTACCGTATTGTTGAGTATAATTAAAAACTCTTCGCCGCCAATGCGGCCGCAGTGATCGCTCTTTCTTAAATTGCTACGAATGATGTCAGCCAACTCAACGATCACCTGGTCACCAAAATCATGACCATAAGAGTCGTTAACCTGTTTAAAGTGATCAATGTCGATAATTATGGAGGAAAGCGGCGAGTTCTGTTCGAGTGAATTACAGTAAGATGAGCTTAGACATTGCCATATCTTGCGGCGATTGTAGAGTTTAGTTAGCTCATCCGTGTAGGCTTGTTTAGCAAGTTTTTCTCGCATCTCGACGATATCGGTAATGTCTGTTGAAACACCAATCAATCCAATTACCTGCTGAGTTTTGGCGTTTATGATAGGTTTTTTTATGGCGCGATAAACCCGTGCTCGCCCGTCTGGTAACGCTTGAGCACGCTCATTCATTAATGACAGTTTGTCCAGACTTAAATACCATACTGTCACTTTCTAAAATATCTTCCAGCATCTCTTGCTGGAAAAAATCGTAGTCGGTCTTGCCTTTTAGAGCTTGCAGGCTCGTGTTGAACAACTCTAACGTAAGTTTATTTGCATAGAGGTACTCACCTTGACGATTTTTTACGAAAACATATGAGCCGATCTCGTTAAGAACGACTTCGTGTAACGTACACTGGTCGTGGTTGTATATTTGTTCAATATGCTCCAATTCAATCATTTGACCTCCAATTTAAATGAGGTCTAGCCACTACAGACGTTTTGCATTGATATTGGTTATACCTAGTCGACCTATAATTAGGTTCTGTTATGCAATTGTTTGTTCTAAATTAAACATATACCTATTTTGAACGCAGTACTTATATTTGCTTAACACTTTTCAATGTTTTGCGATCTTGATGTTGTAGTTTTACCTGGGACAGTATTACTCCGCTGCATACGAGTAATCCGCCGACAAGGTGATAGCTGTGTATCGATTCATTGAGCATCCAAGCCGCTAGGGTTATTGACACTACTGGCATCACGTTCATAAACATGGCGCTAGAATCCGCGCCGATTAAGTCAATTGACTTGACCCACATCCACGGGGCAATGATAGAGGCCGCCAACCCAGCGTAAGTGATCAAAGGTAATGCTTCTTCGCTCGGCAGTAGCTCATTACTGGTCAGCCACAGTGGGGTGAGCATGGTCAGTGCCAGTGCACCTTGCATGTAAACCATGGTCCAGTTTGAGAATGGCATCTTCCAACGCTTCAATAATACACAATAGGCTGCGTAGCAAAGAGCGGCAACAACCATGATGCCATCACCTGGGGTGATTTCCTCATGCAGGAAGAAGCCTATATCTCCTTGACCTAGCATAAAAGCCAGCCCGAATAGAGCAATGAATCCACCGAGAATACTCAAAGGAGAAATAGGCTTAGACAGAATGGGCACGCTCATAAAGATTGCCAGCAAAGGTACAAGCGATGAAATCAACGCCATGTTTGAGGCGGTCGTCGTTAAGCCAGCGTAGTAGGAAAGCGACTGGTTCAATACCATTCCGAGCAATGCTAAGAAAGCGAGCTTAGCGAGGTTAGGGCGGATGTTACTCCAGGTCGCAATCACTTTTGGCAGACAAAACGGAGTAAGCACAACAATGGCGACAAACCAACGATAAAAGCTCATTGCACTCGGCTCTATCGCGGATGCTGCAAGCTTATTGACTACGGCGTTGCCGCCCCATATGAATACAGTAATTAAAGGAAGAAGATAGACCATGTGAACACCATCGCATTATTGCCGCTAGAAGATAGTCTGACAGGTCGATATAATTATATATATCCTTAAAAAGACATTGCGAGTCACAGGAAGACAAGTTTGAGAAAATTAGCAAAACATCTTCATCCCTCTCTATCAATCGATAAAGCGCCATCAGACGTATTTATGAACTTCGAGGCGTTTTTATCGAATACTGAAACGAGGATGCACAGTCACCCCTGGGGACAGGTGCAGCTTATTAGTGGTGGGATTCTGGAAATGGAAGCACAAGACACTCGATTTTTAGCGCCCCCACACTTAGCGATTTGGGTGCCTGCTGGAGTAATGCATACCAGTTTTAACCGCAAGCCTTTGTCATATTGTTCGTTAAACATAGACCAAGCGTTCACAAAGAACTTTCCTGATTGCACCAGCCTGATTAAAGTGACGCCTATTGTATCGGCGATCATTGATGATTTTCGCCAGCGGAGTATTAACGTGGCTGAATCTGAACAAGATAAGCGTTTGGTACAGGTGTTACTTGATCAACTCGCTACTCGTGATACGCAGCATCACTTCTTACCTTCTACTGATAATAAATACCTTGCAAAAATTCTCGCTGCGGTAGAAGAAAATCCGATCGATAACACTAGCCTGTCCGTATGGGCGGAACGAGTCCACACGACAGAGCGCACCTTAGCACGGCATTGCCAGGCAGAACTAGGGATGAGTTTTACCGAATGGCGCCTGAGGGTGCGTTATTTGCACTCAATGGAACTACTACGCAAAGGCCACTCTGTGAAAGAGGTAGCGTTAACGCTGGGCTACAACCAAGCAAGCCCTTTCATCGCTATGTTCAAGAAGTACGCGATGCAAACGCCCGAGCAATATAAGGCGCGTTTGTTGTAAGGTGGGTTGAAGTTCATCGTTAGCAAATTTCAAACAAGGCTCAATGGGAGCAACACTCAGATCTTCGAACAAATGCATCATTCATTACTGTTTTAATCGTGGCTTAAAGTTTTGTGAAAGATCTCACAGTTTAATTTTTGTGAGCTAAAGTTAACAATAGATTAAATTTTTAGGTGGGTTGTCATGATGTGTTTTTTTTTTATCGTAGTCTTCGTTTAAAGCTTTCAGTGTCTATCGGCTTAGTATCGCTATCATTGCTGTTTGTCTATTTCTCGTATGATGTGCTTACTGAAAAGTTAAACGACGGGATTAGAACGGTAGGTAATACTTATATGCCTGCAATCTCCGCTATATTGAATGCTGATCGAGATTTGTATCAAGCTCATGTCGCCCAACTTATTTACCTTTCAGAGACGGGAAATGCCGAGGTAAGAGCGGATTTTGATGAGAACGCTAAGCAAGCGTTAGATCGGATGAACCTATATCTAGATATGATGTCGGGTTACCCACAGATAACGAACCAGCTCGGTGATTTTAACAACAAATATCGTGCGTGGCTGTCTAGCGCACAGCAAGCCTTCAATTTGGCTGATCAAGGAAAGCTGGCTGAAGCAGCCATTTTAATTCAAGGGGACAACAGCGTTCAGTTTTCAGAGCTCAGAGACATATATGATAAAGCTGGGGAGCTTTTGAATCTGCAATCAGATACATCAATTAAAAACTATAACGATGAAAGTGCTAGCTTCAATACATGGCTACTTATGTTTGTGGTGGCCGTTATCGTCGTAAGTAGTGGACTAACTTACTTGGTTCCGAAAATGTTGGTTGATGGTATCAATATGCTTACCAATCGCGTGAGGGAGATAAATCAAGGCAACGGCGACCTTACTCTGCGGATTAACAGTTCACGTGTAGATGAGTTGGGGCAGCTAGCAGATACCTTTGACGAGTTCATCGCTAAGCTTCAAGCACTTATCATCGACATCAGTGCAAGTACTTCAGAGCTAAGCAGAAGCTCTTTGGAGCTGAGTTCAATGGATGAACAGCGTCAAAAGTTGAGTTCAGCGCAAAGTGAGGCAATAGAAATGATAGCAGTATCTGTGAACGAGTTTAGTTCGACCGTTAAAGAAGTTGCTCATAACACTCAAACTACCGCCACGATTACCGAGGATACCGTGTCATTAGCGCAAAAAGGAGGCGAGGTTATAGACAATTCAGTAGTTCGTGTTAATGAACTTTCTGATTCGATAAGTAATGCTAGAAATGTCATAACAAGTCTCTCTGAGGATTCAGACAATATCGCCTCTGTGCTGGAGGTAATCAGGAATATCGCTGAACAAACCAATCTGTTGGCACTTAACGCAGCCATCGAAGCGGCTAGGGCAGGTGAGCACGGACGAGGTTTTGCTGTCGTCGCTGATGAAGTACGTTCTCTAGCTAGCAAAACTCAACAGTCAACTGAAGAGATACAGCAGATGATTGATAAGCTGCAGAAAGGCGTCCATGACGCGGTTGTATCTATTGAAGATGGTTCGAGTAAAGTAAATATGAACGTCGATCTCTCAGATGACACGCAAAAACTATTTTCTGAGATACGGAGTTCAACCAATGAAGTCAGTAATATGGCGATTCAGATTGCAACGGCGACAGAAGAACAAAGTAGCGTTGCCGAAGAAATCAATAACAACTTAACAAGCCTTACCGATCAGAATCGTCAGAGTGTGGGCATTTCAGCAGCTCTCAACGAGGTCGCAAGAGTAGTGAGCATGGCTGCGGATAAACTGGATCAGGATGTACGCCAGTTTAAGGTGAGGTGATAGTTATAGGTAAACCCTCAAGCGTTTCCACTCGAGGGAAAAAGTAAAACTCCTGCTGAGAGCTTATTTATATGCGAATAAGCTCTCAGCAGGAGTTGCGGGTTAACGGTGCTTTACTTTGTATTGAGCCTCTTTATCTGCTCAGTAAAAGCGGCTTCTCATCATTAACATTAAGAAATAACCACTACCCATAATTGCGACCAGTGTACCTGCTGCAATATTGAATGGGTAAATCAGTACTTGCCCAAACCAGTCTGCCCATACCATTAGAGTGACACCAACCAATCCACTAACCAGCATCTGAGATTTCGCTCGTTTTGCTCCAAGCATCATTGCCATATGCGGTGCAACTAAGCCGACAAAGGCAACGGGCCCCATAGTAGCGGTTGAAAAGGCACACAAGAGCGCAACCAAAGAAAGCCCGACGACATTCACTAGCTTGGCATTTAAGCCGCGTGCATTCGCAAACTGTCGACCAATGGTAATTACGGTCAACCAACGCGATAACATTAGTACAGTCGTCACTAGAACTAAGCTTGCGATAAATAGTAGCAGTGCTTGATCATGTGTCACGCGGTAGCTTGAGCCTGTCAGCCAAAGCAGTGTTTTGTAGCTGTCGCCGGTTCCTTTCGCTAGTGAGAATTGGATAAACGCTTCTAGCATCGCGGTGAGTGCGATACCCGATAGAATAAAATTCGACGGGTTAAAGTTGTGTTTCTTACCCAGTAGAAGTAGTGCGATTAATACTGTGATACTGCCAATAAATGCCACACTCCACTCAAATCCTGCGAAGAGGCTGCCAGCTGTGATACTGGTTGTAACGATCGCAAACGTCGCACCGGATGAAACCCCTAAAATATCTGGGCTCGCAAGTGGGTTGTAAACCACGCGCTGCAAAATCACACCTGCAATAGAAAGCGCTAACCCAACTGAAATTACGGTAACTAGCCTTGGAAGACGTAACTGCCATTGGTATTCACTAGGTAATGCGAATGCAAAACCTTCACTGCTCATTGCGCCAAGCATATATAGTAGGCTACCCGCGACGCAAGCCAATGCAATCAGACTGACAACTGGCAGAGAAACCTTACTTTTCCCTCCATCCATTGACAGGTTTAGTTGGTCTTGTGCCGTGAGTGATTTACGACTAAACCAAATTAAAGCCGGTGCGCCAATGGCGGCAGCGGTCACCCCGCTTGGAATGGTTTCTCCGGACCAGAAGGTGAGTAACATCGCGAGTGTGTCAGTAAGGATCAGTAAACCCGCACCGAGAATGGCACTAACAATCAGTTCTTGCCTTGGCGTTCTTGCACCTAATGTGCGAGCAATGTTCGGGGTAAGTAGGCCAATAAAACTAATAATACCGACAGCGGTAATGGACGCAGAAACCAACCAAATACCCATTGCCATTAACAAACCAAAGGCAGGCAGAACCGACAAACCTCGCGCGGTTGCACCTTCTTGGCCTAAGCGAAGGAGCGTAAGGATACGTGGTGCAATCAGCAAGATAACTAGCGCTAGGGAAGTTTTAGGCAGTAACCACTCAAACCATTGCCAACTGTATTGGGTTAAATCCCCAGCACCCCACATAAATACGTTTTGTGCGAACTGAGAGTTGAGTACCACAATCGCCGCAGCAAGCGAGCCTAGTAGGATATTAATCACCATCCCTGATACAACCAGAGGCAGCCCGGTCATGTTGTTTATACCTGCAATCGCGACAATCAAACCAAAAGCGACCAGAGCCCCGATCATGGCGGCAAGTGCAGAATAGTCCGCAACGTAATCAATAAACCAAACGTTCATGATCACCAGTGCTAGCCACGCGCCCGAAGAGCTACCTAAGGTCAGCGGAGAGGTGAGGTTATTTTGTGTCAGTTGCTGCATTAAGCTACCGACTAACCCAAGCGTGGCACCGACCAATACAGTCATGGCTAAACGAGGTAGTTGTGAATCGACAAAGAAGATCTCAGCAAAGCTGGTCGCTGAACTTGGTGCCGTCAATAAGCTCAATTGCGCAGAAAGTGTTAATGACGTGTCGATTTGCAAGCTAAACAGAGCGAAACTGAAAATAGCGATAAGACCAGGCACTAGCATTTTGCTGTTCATTGTGCCTCCTTCAATTCAATCAAACTGTCAGTAATGGCTTCTGCTAGATAAAGCAGCGACATTGCGCCACCATAGTTCCAAACGGAACGTACAGAGTTAACGTGGCCTTTTTCTACAAAGGGCAGTGCCTGCCACAGGCGAGCGTTTGTAAGTTTTTCTTTCTGTGGGAACGGCAAAACGTAAAGCACATAGCCATCATCAATATTTTGCAGTGTGTTGATACGGGTTTGCTTGATATCCCAAGCTCTCGGTTCTACGTGAATCGGGTTATTAAAGCCCAGCTTAGACACAACGAACTGAGTGGATGAGTTATCAGAATAAAGGAAGACGGAGTTGAGCGTAGAAAAACGCATTACCACTAAATCAGAATTGAGGGCATAGTGCTGAGCTAGTTTTTCTCTTAATTCTGCAAAGCGCTGTTCGATTTGAGCTAACTGCAGTTCAGCTTTTTGCTGTCTATCGAGGAGTTTAGCGATGGTTTTGAAATGAGCGATGGCGTTTTTTGCGGCATCTTCATTCTCAGTAAAGTTAGGTAGATAAACCACAGGTGCTATCTGTTTAAGGATAGGTAATAGGTCTTTTTGTGGTGATGCCGCCAAAATTACGTCCGGCTTTAAGCTCGCGATAAGCTCAAGGTTTGGTTCTGAACGTGAACCAATATCGGTAATACTCGAGGGTGCCTCCGGATTAACCACCCACAGTCGGTAGCTCTCTATCTCTGGCGCGCCAACAGGAATCACACCTAGTGTTAGCACTTGCTCGAGTAAATCCCAGTTTAATACAACAACCCGTTTTGGAGTTTGCTCAAATTGTTGTGAACTTGTGGAGTCATTAGCAATGGTGGCAGCATGAGCCACGCTCGAAACAAATAAGCTGAGCAACAGACAAAGTAAACGAATAGGTAGACCAATTAGGCGCATAAAACCGCTACCTTCTGACTGGTTGCTGTCTCACCTGGGATCGGGTGATCGATCAGTTTTATCGATGACTCATAAAGATCTGACAAGCGTTGCTCATTAAGCAGAATATCGGCGGGGCCTTCGAATGTGACTTGTCCTTTCTTTAGAGCAACAATATGCGTGGCATAACGTAGCGCCAAGTTAAGATCGTGAAGAATGACAATGATGCCAACGTTTTCCGTTTTGTTGAGCTCAGATAACAGCTGCATTAATTGGAACTGATGGTGTACATCTAACGCTGAAGTGGGTTCATCAAGAATTAAAATCGGTGATTGTTGTGCCAGCAGCATCGACACCCAAGCGCGCTGCCGCTCCCCCCCTGAGAGTTGGTCGGCCAAAGTATCGGCAAAACGAGTGACGCCAGTTCTTTCCATTGCGGCGTCGATAATCGCATGGTCTTGTCTATTCCAGCGACCTAGTGCTCCGCGCCAAGGGAATCGACCAAGTTTCACTAATTCCCTGACCGTTAGACCCGCCGAGGTCGGCAGCTTCTGTGGCAAGTACGCAATCTGCTTGGCCAAGTCTTTAGTTTTGTAATCTCTTAGGTTGGTCGAGCTGATCTCAATGCTGCCTTCATCCGGTGCCATTTGACCAGAAAGTAAATTCACTAAGGTCGACTTCCCCGAGCCATTGTGGCCCAGTATGATCGTTAGCTCGTTGGTTGGAATCTTAAGGTCATCGACTTGAAGAATGGTTCGTCCACCGCGATGAATCTTGATATCTGAGAGTTGATACATAAATTTAGTTATCTATTTGGTTTGCTATAGATACGAAAAATCCCCCTCACTTGAGGGGGAGTGTTTTAGGCTTCGATTGGTTTACCAGTTGTAGTTCGCACTTGCTACAATAGAGCGTGATTGACCGTAGTAACAATTGTAATTACATACGGACACATACTCTTCGTCTAGCAGGTTATTAACATTTAACTGAGCTTGCCATTGTGGGGTAATATCATAAGTAACCGCCGCATCCCAAAGTGTTACGCTTGGTACAGTTTCCCCTGTATTGTTTGGGCTATCTTTTGATTCACCGATATAGCGAAGACCAGAACCCACGTTTAACCCTGGCATGAATTCGTAAGCATTGTAATCGAACCAAAGAGTCGCAGAGTGTTTTGGATACACGGGTGCTTGTTCAAAGTCATTGGTACTGGTCACGTTCGTTTTCACATCGTTGTATGTGTAGTTCGCAGAGACTTTAAGAGAATCGGTTACTTGAGTCACCGATTCTAACTCAAACCCTTCAGAGCGAGTTTCACCAGACTGCGTCGTTAGGCTGCCTTGTGTCTGCAGTGCATTTTTCTGAGTGATATCGAATAAGGCTAGATTAATATAGCCGTCAATGAATGATGGCGTGTATTTCACACCGACTTCATATTGTGTGCCTTCAAGGGGTTTGTATGGCTTGTTAGTAACAGGATCGATGGTACCCAATACTTCAAATGATTCAGAGTAACTGAAGTATGGTGATAGGCCATTATCTGCTAGGTACATTATCCCTGCGTTCATTGATAGTTGGCTTTCATCTACTGAGTCTTCAGTGGAGTTAGTGATGTTTGCATTGTCGACTGACACCCAATCGTATCTTGCGCCAAGATTAGCTATCCAACGTTGTTGAAAATTGACATTATATTGTGAATACAAACCCACTTGTGATTTGGTAATTTCGCGATAAATGTTATTAGCAGGATCTAGCGGAGTATAATTTCCATATTCAGGATTGATTGCATCAATAGTGCTAAAGCCATAGTAATCCTGTTCGTCTCCTTCAGTTTGACTACGTTGAAGGTCAAAACCAGTTAATAGGGTATGCTCAGCAGAATCAGTGAACCAGTTAGCGACGGCATTATTATCTAGAGCCAAACTCTGGTTTTTGCCATCTCGGAAAACGACCCCGCGATATAAGACATCTGAGTCTGGTGTGTAGTTGGTGAACGCGTAAACAC
>NZ_JATABG010000085.1:0-11010 GCF_036533755.1 Vibrio sp. M260118
ATCAATAATAACTCCATAGCAAGACAATAGGTGGGTTATCAAGATGAAGAAGACAATCACATTCGCAGGCATACACTTTACAATTGCATTCACAGTCGCCTACTTACTGACTGGTGATATTTTGCTTGGTAGCCTAGTGGCCATGATTGAGCCATCTGTAAATACTGTTGCGTTTTATATCCATGAACGAGTATGGACACAAAGCAAAACACTAAGCCGTTTGGCTCGTTCAGCAAAAGTGAAAACCATCAGCTTTGCTATTGTGCATTTTAGCGTGGCATTTGGAGTGGTTTATCTACTGACTGGAGACGTATTTGTCGGTGGTATCATGGCTGCAATCGAACCAAGCATTAACACTTTCGCTTACTACTTCCATGAGAAAGTATGGTTACGCAAGCAGAGCCAAATGACCAACTGGCAATGTGATCACGCTTACATTGGGTAATGAGTAACGCGTAAATCTTTGCTTAACCCAACGTGAAAGCGTTGGGTTTGACCATCAAGGCTAACCTCTAGCAAGTACAAGTCATCCTGTTTAGGCTTATCGCTGTTAGCATAAATTGGCGCTTCAATCTGGAACAGTGCAGTGGCGTGCTTATCACGCACATCGATCGGCACATGGTAAGTCATACCATTGAACTTGATTGAGGCAGAGACTAAGCCCGGAGAGCATGTTTTATAATGCAAATCAACCAGAAATTCACAGCCACCACCATGATGCCAAATCTGTTCGGTAGCGATATGCTCTAAACGAACGTGGCGGATAAACTGCAAATAAGGCTCTTTCCACACTCCGATACGGATATCAGATTTCTCTAACGGCGACTCACCCAATGGACACAGTTGCAACTTATCTTCATCGAACAGCAGATCTTCCTCCTCTTCAAGGAACAAGATCTCAAAGCGGTTGCGACCAAGTTGCAAGTAGGGACGAATATCTTTCTTATACTCTTGCTGCGAACCATCACAATCAAACAGAGCGACGCCATTTAGCCTGACCTCAGCATGGTAATCGATTCCCCCCAGCACCAAATCAACGGCAGGGAAAGCCATCATGGCTTGGTCGACTTCGATATCGTGCATAAGGTGCCACTCTTGCGCGGCAATCTCTGACTCCGAGAGAGAATCAGGCAAAGCCAAACTTAGCGGTGCAGGAAAGGTAATGTCGTCTTGTGGGGTAGTTAAATCAGTAAGCGGTGAGACTTGCCACAAGCCTGCAAGAGAGAGTTCCATATATCGAAATCTTGTCCTAGATCAAATTTTCCTGATTATAATGCTAACTCGCTGACAAATGATATATGTGAATTAAGACAAAACAAAAATACCAGCCGATTGGCTGGTATTTGTATGTTCTTTGAGAGTATGGGATTACTCTTCGTCGTCATCTTCTTCTGGATATAGAGCGTCTTCACCATAGTAGTAGGTACCCCAACCATCGTAAATGATGTCGAACTTCTCAGCTAGGTGAACCAGCTTTTCAACTTGTGCATCAATTGCTTCAGGGTTTAACGCAGACTCCATCGTCGCGTCACAACAAAGTAGCTTTTTGCCATCTTCGTCTTCGGTCTCTTCCGCTTCAAGGACTTCGAAGCCCATTTTAAACGCTTCAACAACGGCTTTCTCTAGAACGTTGAAGTCTTCCGCGAACAAGTGGTGCTCAATCTCATACAGTGCATCTGGATCACTGCCGTCTTCTAATAAAGCTTGGATGATTTCGCGAGTCTCTTCCTTTTGAATCTCAATTAACTCTTCAACAGATAGATATTCATCTTCGTGAGACATATGTTGTGCTCCAGATAGTGGCAAAAATGATCATAATTTACAGCGGTGAAATATCGCATGGATCTATGAAAATTACTACCAAGAATATCGGTGGATCGCGATCTTTCTACCCCACTTCAACCTAGATCGAGCAAGATCTGCTTTGCATTCGAATTAATTAACATTTTTTTATCATTATAGCGATTCAGAACTTTGTCTCAATCGTAGGTTAAGAGCTATAAGCGCAATAACTGCGTTTTTATTTCAACACTATGCATAGAGCCTACGAAACAAAAAGTGCATAAATAGTTGGGGATGGACCAGTTAACAGTCATAAAATGCATAGCTATGCTCTGAACATCCCAGATTGAGCACCTAAAATCGCCAATCTGGGCGCATAGTAAAGCATCTCGTCGACAATCAACCAAAAATACAAAACTTCAAATCTTTAATTAATATCCTTTGAGTTAAGAATAAAATCACACAAAAATCATACAAGGAAAAATTATACACCACCAGGATTAGTTGCATCTTTATATTAAACTTGCCATAAATACGCACTGGAATTATTTGTAAGGATACAAGATGAGTAAGTTGTACGTAGGCTCAGAAGTCGGTCAATTACGACGTGTGCTATTAAATCGCCCAGAGCGCGCGCTCACCCACCTCACTCCATCGAACTGTCACGACCTGCTGTTTGATGATGTATTGGCTGTCGAAGCTGCCGGGGAAGAGCACGATAAGTTTGCTGAAACCTTACGCAGCCAAGATGTAGAAGTACTGCTACTTCATGACTTACTGGTTGATACTCTTGCAGTAGATGAAGCAAAAAACTGGCTTCTCAACACGCAAATATCCGATTTTCGTTACGGTCCAACCTTCGCCAAAGATCTGCGCGACTACCTATCTGAAATGGATAACGAGCATTTAGCGACAGTGTTGCTTGGCGGTTTAGCATACTCAGAACTGCCAATCCAATCTTCTTCCATGTTGCCGAGTATGCACCGCCCGCTCGACTTCGTGATTGAGCCACTACCGAATCATCTCTTTACCCGAGATACATCATGTTGGGTATATGGCGGCGTCTCTCTCAACCCAATGATGAAACCTGCTCGTCAACGCGAAACTAACCATTTGCGTGCTATCTACCGCTGGCATCCTGTATTTGCAGGTCAAGATTTCATTAAGTACTTTGGCGATGAAGACCTTCACTACGATAACGCCAATATTGAAGGTGGTGATGTACTGGTTATTGGTAAAGGTGCCGTGCTGATTGGTATGTCAGAGCGCACGACCGCACAAGGGGTAGAAAACCTAGCTGCGAGTCTATTTAAGCATGGTCAAGCGACGCAAGTGATTGCTATCGAACTGCCAAAACATCGCTCGTGCATGCACCTAGATACCGTCATGACCCATATGGATATCGATACTTTCTCGGTCTACCCGGAAATCATGCGCAAAGATCTCAACACATGGCGTCTAACGCCAAAAAACGACGGCGAAATGAAAGTAGAGAAAGTGCCGAGCTTTATCCATGCCATTGAAGAGGCACTAGGCTTAGATTACCTCAAAATTATTACCACTGGCGGCGACAGCTATGAAGCAGAGCGTGAACAGTGGAATGATGCAAACAACGTACTGACCGTTAAACCTGGCGTTGTGATTGGTTATGAGCGTAACGTTTACACCAACGAAAAGTACGACAAAGCAGGTATTAAAGTTCTGACCATTCCAGGCAATGAGTTAGGCCGCGGCCGCGGTGGCGCTCGTTGTATGAGCTGTCCGATTGAAAGGGATGGGATTTAAACGAGCAACGAGCAACGAGAAAAATTAAAGGGTTGGCGCATGACGTCAACCCTTCTTTTCACGACCAATTAAGCTTTTCTGCAACTTTCGCTCACTCATTCGCAAAGACCTCTCGAAGGACGCAGTCCGTTCTCGAATCTCGGAGCGAAGCGTTCTAACATCTCGCAGGGCGAAGCCCGCTCTCGAAACGAAGCGTTCCCTTACTCCGTACCACCAACAGTGATCGAGTCTAATTTCAGTGTTGGCTGACCGACACCGACAGGGACACTTTGACCGGCTTTACCACATACACCCACGCCTCGGTCGATACTTAGGTCGTTACCTACCATAGAGACTTGCTGCATCGCCTCAATGCCTGAGCCAATCAGTGTGGCACCTTTCACTGGACGAGTGATTTTGCCGTCTTCAATCAAGTAAGCCTCTGACGCAGAGAAAACAAACTTACCAGAAGTGATATCGACCTGACCGCCACCAAAGTTAGGCGCATACAGCCCCTTCTTCACCGTAGAGATAATCTCTTCAGGCGAGTGCTGACCTGGTAGCATGTAGGTGTTAGTCATACGCGGCATCGGCAGATGTGCATAAGACTCGCGGCGACCATTACCGGTTGGATTAACACCCATTAAACGCGCATTGAGCTTGTCCTGCATGTAGCCTTTAAGTACACCGTTTTCAATCAAGGTGTTGTATTGACCGTTAACGCCCTCATCGTCCACATTCAGTGAACCACGTAGGTCTTTGAGTGTGCCATCATCAACGATAGTACAAAGCTCAGACGTCACCTTCTCACCGACTTTGCCACTAAATACCGAAGATTCTTTACGGTTAAAGTCACCTTCTAAACCGTGACCTACCGCTTCATGCAGAAGAACGCCCGGCCAACCAGATCCTAAAACAACTGGCATCATACCAGCAGGGGCTGCATCTGCTTCTAGGTTAACAAGCGCCATGCGGATCGCTTCGTCAGCATAGTGATAAGCCACTTTAGCGCCGTCACTGTCTGTTAAGAAGAAGCCGTGACCGAACCGACCACCGCCACCAGAACTGCCACGCTCGCGACGCTCACCTTTTTGCGCAAGTACGCTAATCGACAGGCGGACAAGCGGGCGAACATCACCAGCATAAGTTCCGTCGGTCGCTGCCACTAGCATCTGCTCATGAACGCCACTTAAACTGATTGATACCTCTTTGATCAAAGGCTCTTTGGTTCTGATGTAAGCATCAAGCTCTTTTAGCAATTGAGTTTTTTGCTCTTTCTGCCAGCTTTCTAGCGGGTTAGCTGCAGCATAAAAACTTTGGTTGTCGCTACGTTTGAACGCTTGAACTTGGCCATTTTGACCTTGCTGAGCAATGCCACGTGCAGCAATTGCACTCTGGTTCAAACCTTCAAGTTGGATTTGGTCAGAGTAGGCAAAACCTGTTTTCTCACCAGCAACAGCGCGAACACCAACACCGCGATCAATATTGAATGAGCCATCTTTAATAATGCTGTCTTCAAGAACCAAAGACTCATGCCAGCTCGATTGAAAATAGATGTCAGCATAATCGATTTGGCGAGTGGCAATACTCGCAAGCGTATCAGCAATGTCTTGTTCGCTAAGTCCGGCTGGCTTTAGCAACGCATCTTCTACGTGATTAATTGTCATATTTTGCTCTTAATTTTATAACTGGTTGCTGAATCGGGCATGCTGAACCACAGGCATCGCCGCTCTTAATTCTTTTACTTGGTTTAAGTCGATATCGACCAATAGATTACTTGGCTGATCAGAAAGGCTCGCTATCACTTCACCCCAAGGGGAAACCACCATAGAGTGACCCCAAGTTTCTCGGCCACAGGGATGAACGCCAACCTGATTAACGGCAATCACCCAAGACTGAGTTTCAATCGCACGCGCTCGAAGCAAGGTTTCCCAATGTGCTTGTCCGGTGACCGCGGTAAAAGCAGCCGGAACGAGGATCAGATTAACGCCTAAACGCGCCAGTTCACTATATAAACTCGGGAAACGCACATCATAACAGATAGTCATACCAATATGAGCGAATGGTGCGAGATAAGAGACAACTTCACTGCCCGGGGTAAAGGTTTCAGACTCACGATAACGTTTATGGCTATCCGCCACATCAACATCAAACATATGCAGCTTGTCATACTGTGCAACGATTTGACCTTGCGGAGAGTAGAGCAGCGAAGTAGTAGTAACCCCATGCTTGCGTTTGATCGGCATACTGCCGACCACTAGCCATACGTTTTTCTCTCGAGCCAGCTCCGATAGACCTGCCTGAAGTGGTCCTTGAGCAATAGCTTCAGCGACATGGTGGTAATCTTTTCGGCTACCAAACACTAGCGCATTTTCAGGGGTAACGATTAGCTTAGCCCCCTGTTCAGCCAACAGGCTCACTTGCTCGCGGATATATGCCAGATTATCCACAGGATTCGGACCTGAAGTCATCTGAATTAAGCCAACTCGTTCCATGAGAGTTCCTCCCTATTGATTCGACTCGCGCAACGACTCGGGTAGTTGAAATTCTCCTCGGCTACGTGAAAGCTCTTTTACAACAGGCGCATCTAGCGGCCCTTTCACTTCATAATTGACTTGAGTGAAAACTTCCACGACCGGTGAAATTACCGTTGTAATCGCCAATACATATAGTGCTGTCTGTGGCGTAACAGCGAATGCCGTTAACACCGGGATTCCCGATGTGATATCAGGAGTAAACTTCACTTCCGCATCCACAGTGCGAGAGTTTAGGTTTGCTAACCCCTTAATATTCATCTCACCCGCGACAGCATCCATCTTGATATCGTTGGTCAAGAACACGCCATTGCGAATAGAACCGCTGCCTGTAATCGAGTTAAACGCCATACCTTTATCAAACACATCGCTAAAGTCGAGCTGCATTTTACGGATGATAGAATCCAAGCTGAATATACCTAACAGCCGTGCCGCCCCACTTACGTCAGAGATAACTCCTTTCCCTAGCTTGGTTGAGACTTCACCATTAAGAGTATCAACCCTGCCCGACCAAGGTGAGCCATCCCACTCTAACTGTGAATTGATTTCAAACGGAGCTCTCTGAATACCGGAAGTGATACCAAACCGCTCCATGACATCACTGTTGTTCTCTCCTGACATTTCAACATCGAAGCGAGTATGGTTGCTTGTTTCATTTAGCTCCCACCAACCACTCATATTGACTTTGTTAGTACCACTTTCAAAAGTGAGCTTTTTCCACTCGAGCTTGTCTCCCTGACGCTGTAAATCTAGGTGTGTTTTGCCTACTCGATAACCCTGTAGCCAGAAATCTTTAATCGTTAGCGTGATATTTGGTAGCTGATCATGAAACGTTTGTTCAAAGTGGCTAATTAAAGGTGCTTGGCTATTTTCCGGCTCAAACATCCCTTTGTCTTTAAGCTCTTCATCCAAAGCAGGAACATAAACATGCAAACGTTCGAGCGATACAGATAAATCATAAGGTTCAATATAGCGAGCTTCACCTTTGGCTTCCTGACTATCCAGAGTCACATACCAACCTAAACCTTTACGCCGGGCATTCAAATCAACGTCATTCCAAGCAATAGTTCCTAAGGTTAACTCTTTGGCATCCAAATCAATTTTAGTTGGATTAGGCACCTCCGGTGTGTTCATTTTCGACACCAAAGCCTCTGAAGGCCCTTCTTCTACTGAGAGATAGTCGAACCATTGATCCAAATCCAACTTATTCACGACCGCCTTCAATTGATGGCCCGCAACAGGGCTAATCTTAAAGCTTCCTTTACCCAAAACTAGATACGTGTCCGTCAATACAGGAACTTCAGGTCGTATATCTATCTCAGCTTGATACTTTAAGTTAGGGAGTTGGAGACGAGCGGTAATGCTCTCTTGATTGCCTGACGCTTCGAGACGCGCCTTACCCGACTTACCTGATGCCTTGTTAAGAGGAGCAGGGAAATCACTGGACAGGAACTTGAGGTCAGCTTCAGTGTTAATTTGATAGGTAAAGCCAACATCATTGAACT
The DNA here is from genome assembly GCF_036533755.1 of Vibrio sp. M260118. Lineage (NCBI taxonomy): Bacteria > Pseudomonadati > Pseudomonadota > Gammaproteobacteria > Vibrionales > Vibrionaceae > Vibrio > Vibrio sp. M260118. Next base: position 7,586 of record NZ_JATABG010000085.1, read on the forward strand.
GAATATCCACATCCATACTCCATGGAGCATGACCATTTAAAGGGCTAAGCCACTGCTTACCCAAGTATGGGACCAAAGGCTCGACATCCCAATCTCCGACCACATCAATTGCCACCCCATAGCCTTGAGCAATGTTCTCACCTTGGAAGTCAATCGACACTGGCTGACTGAGTAAACTGGCCGACAGTCCTGCCGCACTGACCACATCATTATCAAACTCTACCCGACCAGAGACGGTTTCGAGCGTCATTGGCGGAGCATCAATCGTCACATGATTATCACGCAGATCGGCATAGCCCCACGCGCGAGCCTCTTTATCCTCACTAAAAGGAATATTAAGTTGAAAGCTAGACTCTACCTGACCATCGACTTGCACAGCGGTCAACACAGCACCCACTGAATCCACCAGTGGCGAAGCCGTCATATAGTCTCGGACCGCATTTCCTTGTGCGATCGCTTGAGCTTCAATCTCAATATGTCCACCTTCCGCCAGTTCAGGGATGCGACCAGTAATTCGCTTAGCCTTAACATCCATCAAGGTTGCACTGCGTGAGTCAAGGTGCATCGCATCATTTTGGAATAGAAGATCAAGCTGAAGATCAGTAATCGGTGGCCAAGCTGTATCAAAGCTAAATTTAGCTTGCTTTAAGCCAACCCAAGCTTGAAACATACCGTCATTGTTGTAGTAAGGAAAATCACCTAGCTCTCCATACCAAAGTAGCTTGGAGGTATTCACCTTACCACCTTGAATAGCGGTGCTTAGGTAGTCAGTCAACTGTCGACCTAAGGCTAACGTTGGTAGGTAGCGCCATGTCTCGGCTGCGTTATACAAATCCGCTTCCGCATAGAAGGATAGAAATGGGCTACGGTCATCAGGAACATCGAGTCTAAATGCACCGAGTACTTGAAGATCGGGTGTTGCAGCGGTGACTTTATCCGCCCAAATGCTCCATCCTGAATCACCATTTTGCCAAACCACATCCACTTGACCCTGCTTGATATTGAGCGGAGCTTGGAAAACATCTCCATATGGCAGCACATCATCAATTAGGTTGACCTTCGCTTGAGCTTGAGATAGGTCGCCACTCAGTGATGCAGAGAGATGACTCAAACCAGGTAGCAGATCCCACTGTTGCATGGAAATCTGCCTGAAATCAGCTGAATATTTAAGATTCTTTATGCCATTTCGAGCCGAAACTCGGATGTCTTCTACTGTGCCACCTAAAGACAAAGTATTGAGAAGTTCAGTCGTTGCCTTAGATTCAGGTGCCAACTTAACCAGTGGCGTAATTGCAGCGATATCAAGTTGCGAGACATTCAATGTCCAGTTGTCAGGCTGCCAATCAAAAGCGAGATCAAGTTCAGGCCATTCGGTATCGTCGGTAACGAGTTTCAGTGAATGAGCATTGATTTGCCAACCTTCACTATGTGGTTCTAACTCGACAATACCCGAGTCTAACCACAATTCATGACGTTGATCTTCTTTCCAGATCAGCTCAGATGTATCGAACTCCACATAGGCACTGGTTGGCTCGCTATTTTTCAGAGTAAGCCAACTGCTAAAGCTAACCTGGCCTTTTTCTATCCCCGACTCAGTTTTGATGAATGTCGTTAACCAAGGGGTGACCAACACGTTTTGCACCGAAAGGTAAAACTCTCCACTGACTTCTTTTAGCGAACCATGGTCGATAAAATCTGCGTTTACCTCAGCAGAATTTAAATTGGTGTGAGCGAAGCTTACCTCGCCATCAGCCAGATGGTGACGGCCGTTGTTTTGCCATTGAAGTCGTTTGATATCAAGCTCTCGATGAGCTCCATCGAATCCTTGAAAATGTATTTTTGACTCTCTCAGAGAGAAACCATCAAGTTGGCGCAGCAGCAACTGGTCGAGCCGTTGAACAACGTCCCTTTGTTGCCCCTTGGGCTTTAACTGAGGCGTCTCCTCGCTTTCAGTGTTTATCCACTGTATCGAGCTGATATCGAGGTTGAGTTGGTAGACCTTAAGGTCAGCAACAACCGCTTGCTGCTGAATAATAGACTGTATCAAATCGAGTTCGACTTCGACCTTGTCAGCCGAGAACTGAATACCACTGCTTTCCGGTAGCTTTGCAGCAACGCCCTGTAGAGATAACGATGGGTGAGTATTGCGCCAAAAACCCTTGATTTCGGAAACTTCTAGCTCAAAGCCAGATTCCTGATTAATCCAACTCTGAATTTGTGGCTGAAAATGGTTGAGCTGTGGCAGTGCGATACGCATAGCCGTTACTGCCGTAGCCAAAATGACTAAAACAGTAACAACCAGCCAAAGAAACGTTCGCATGACACGAGTCAACCTAGTACTCACAAGCAGCCTTACATCATCACAACGTCAAATTGCTCTTGAATGTAGAGAGGCTCAGCTTGGATTTTCACCTGCTTGCCAATAAATACTTCAAGCTCAGCCAACGCATGAGACTCTTCACCTTGTAAGTTCTCTGCCACCGCTGGTGATGCATACACAACAAAATTATCCGCATCATAAGCGCGGTTGACTCGGGTAATTTCACGTAGAATTTCGTAGCACACCGATTCCACTGTTTTAACACTGCCTCTGCCTTCACAAGTTGGGCAGGTAGAACAGAGAATATGTTCGATACTTTCACGAGTACGCTTACGAGTCATCTCAACTAGGCCAAGCTGAGTAAAACCATTGATGTTAGTCTTAACGCGATCTTTGTCGAGCGCACTAGCTAACGATGTAAGTACTCGCTCACGGTGCTCATCTGATGCCATGTCGATAAAGTCGATAATGATAATACCGCCAAGATTACGCAGCCTGAGTTGACGAGCGATAGCTTGAGTCGCTTCAACGTTAGTATTGAAGATAGTCTCTTCAAGATTACGTCGACCAACAAATGCGCCAGTGTTAATATCGACTGTCGTCATCGCTTCAGTTTGATCAATGATTAGATAGCCACCAGACTTAAGTTCAACCTTACGTTCTAAAGAGCGTTGAATTTCATTCTCAGTGTCGTACATATCGAAGATGGGCTTATCACCTTCATACAGTTCAAGCTTCTCAGTCAGCTCAGGGACGTACTCAGAAGTGAACTCTTTTAGATTTTCAAACTCCAGTCTCGAGTCAACTAGAATCTTAGTAATCTCCGTACCGACAAAATCACGCAGGATACGTTGAGAAAGCCCAAGCTCACCATACAAGGTCGCGCGGGTTTTATACTTAGTGCGACGCTCAATGACTTTCGACCATAAACGCTTGAGGAAAGCGGCGTCTTGCGATAACTCTTTCTCGTCAGCCCCTTCAGCGGCAGTACGAATGATAAAACCGCCATTTTCATCGCAGTACTCACCGACTACTCGTTTCAAGCGATTACGTTCACTCTCGCTTTCGATACGCTGAGAAACACCGACATGGCTCGCCCCTGGCA
>NZ_JATABG010000086.1:0-10968 GCF_036533755.1 Vibrio sp. M260118
GATTTATACTCTACAAATTGTGATTAAGAACAAAAAATGGCCATTCAATGTAATTTAATTACAGTAATCTTTAACTTGTACAGTCAGGAGATCCAACGCTTCTTGTTGTGGCAGCACACCTTCTTTCAACCTCGATTCAATGACGAATAGGGTGTCCTCTAAAGTAGGTATCTGTATACCATTAAGCATTCTCTTTATCTGCTCAAACTTGTCTCTCGCCAATGGCAAATCTTTGTTTTCAACCGCCATAAACAACAGCATTAACGGCTCTTCTAGCTGATTAGAAACATCATGTGAACCTGTCGCTTGCGTCAGTAGTTGAGGTTGGAATTGATAAAGCTTATCTGAGTATTTGAGTAGAGCATCGTCTAACTCTGTCTCGTCTATGGGCTTTGAGATGATATAGTCGACGCCAGCGCCCGTCATTCGCTCACGAGTTTCTTTAAATACATCTGCAGTACAACCAAATATCAGCGTTTTAGACCGCTCACCCGCTAATGTTCGGATCGCAGTAGTGGCTTCGACACCATCCATGACTGGCATATGGTTATCCATTAAAATCAGGTCGAAATCACCGCGAGCAACCGCTTCCACACCTAATTCGCCGTTCTCAACACACTCACAAGTGAAACCTTTGTTAGCCATGAAGGTATTGAGGATAATGGCATTGGTGCGGTTATCTTCAACGATTAGTACACTAAGGCCTTTGTAATTTAGCTTGCGTAACTCTCGGTACTCCCCATAAGCAGGCTCAGTGATATCGGCTTTAACCTCAACTTCAAAGCTCGAACCTATTCCGAGCTCACTTTTCACCGAGACCGCCCCCCCCATCAAATGACAAATCTGCTTCACAATCGCCAGACCTAACCCTGTACCGCCAAAGCGACGCGTCGTAGAGGACTCAGCCTGTTCAAACGGTTTAAATACCTTATCTTGAGCTTCACGAGGGATGCCTATTCCAGTATCTCTGACACGAATTAGTAGGTAGTTCTCGCCGTTTCGAATCTCTTCTTTAAAGTACACTTCAACATAGCCACGCGAGGTAAATTTAACAGCGTTGTTAAGTAAGTTGAAAAGGATCTGTCTTAATCGAGCCTTGTCACACAGGTACCAACGTTCGTTTGGCACTTCAGAATAAACCTTAAACTGGAGGCCTTTCTCAGAGCAAAGCGTGTAGTAAACACTGTTAATGCTGCCGATAATTGAATCGAGTGGGAACGGAGAAAACTCAAGCTCTAAACACCCTTGTTCTACTTTGGAAAAATCCAAAATCTCGTTCAGTAGAGTCATCATATGCTCACCAGACTCATACAAAGTTTTGAGGTGTTTTCTCTGGTCAGTATCGAGTTCGGTTTTTAACAAGATCTGCGCTGTCCCTAACACACCGTTCATTGGTGTACGAATCTCATGTGACAGCGTCGCTAAGAATGCACTTTTCGCTTTGGTGGATGCCTGAGCCTTAACTTTCTCTTGTTCAAGGTAGACGGTCTTTTCGTTGAGCGAGTCAATCAGGTACTTAATTTCGTCTTGGCTAGAGTAATTAACATCGATTGCCCCACCCTCCTTTGAATCATCGAGACTACGCGCAATCACCACTATCGGTGAGATTAAAAAGCGATTGATTAGGAAATAACCGAGCATCACACAGGCAAGCAAGATAGGAACGATCACCGCTTCTACTTTAGATACCAGATCATAAACCTGCTCCGCCACTAAATGCTTGGCATTTACAACGTCCACGCTCCACTTAAAATCACCGAACGCGTTTTGGCTGATGTAGATATCCTTTGCTAACTGGAAATTATGCTCGGTAATCACATCGCCATAGCCATCACGTAAGATAACACCCAAGTCGTACTCTTCGGCGTGAATACGAACAAAATCGACCAAGGTTTCAAGTGAAATATCTATGGTCGCGACACCAGAAAAAACGCCATTAATATAGTAAGGTGATGAAGCCGTGATCATCTGAACATGAGTAAACGGATCGATATAGACTGGCGACCAAGATACGGTTCCTGCAGGTTTTTTGACGACAGAGGTATACCAAGACTCTTTGTCATAGCCCCCTGACTCTGGGTTATTCCAAGAAAGAACTCTATCCACCTTACCGTCACTGGCCCGATTAAAAAACAAACTCATGTATGGAATACGACTGTCAATAGAATATGGAACAGGCCATAGGCCACCGCTAACGACAACACCTTCAACCAGTGAAAACAGATTGGACAGTAAGACAACTTGGTGCTTCTGCGTTTCTTGATTACTACCAACACTCACCACAGCCTGCAAGATGCCTAAAGAACTGTTTATCGGCTCCTCAATCTGGGCAGATATGAGTTCGGTACGTAAGTCTAAGTTTCTTTCGAGCTGATCACGAATAGGAGGCTCAATAACCCAATAACTCACGGTACCAATTAGCGCAATTGCGGCAGCTAAATAAATAGCTAGCGCAATAATACTTTTCCTTTTAAGCGACGAGCGAATTTCCATAAATCTTTGAATTTTGTCCGTTTGTTAAAAATTATAGCGAATATATCGAGGCAGCAACCTTTTTCTCGCTCCGGTTGACTGATACCATTGCCTAATCACAACTTCTCAATTCAATTGGATGTCTATTTTGACCCTACAAGAACTTCTCGCTTTACCTGAGCTACAAGACAAACTGATCAGCGAAGCTAAGACGCACGGCTTTGTTACTGCAATGGCTGCGGCCCCTCACCAGCTTACGCCGCACGAATGGTTACCCTTCCTTTGGGGTGGTGAAGAAGTGGCGCCTTTCAGCGATGGTGAGCAACTAGAAATTTACATTGAGCACATTATCGCGATTTGGAATGAGTCGCGCCCTGCTTTGCTTGGAAATCATTGGCAATGGCCTGAGGGTTGTGCAATTGATGAAGAAGAGATTGTGACAGAGCAGACCCGCGATTTCTGTGAAGGCGTATTGCAAGGCTGGCAGCTTGCTAGAGATGATTGGGAAACCATCATGCCAGAAGAGAGTGACGATAATGCTCTTCTTGGTGGCGTACTGCTTTCGGTTAGTATGCTGTATGACCCAGAGACTTCTATCGCGACTCTTGCTGAACAAGGCATTGAGGGTTTAGAGCAGTTCGAAGAGATCTTCAACGCCATGCCAACCATGCTATGCGGCTTGACCATGCGTGGTGCAGCACTTGTCGAACAAGACCAGTAACGCCGCTCACAACAAAACAAATCGAACTAAAAGCAAAAATCGCAGCTATCGCTGCGATTTTTCATAGCTGGGCTACCAGTTGAATTGTTCAATTCGCTCATCGGCGATATAAAATATCTTCGCCCCCGGCACTATCTCTCGGTTTAGTTCAGGGTTTAACTCAATGCCTTGACCATTATCTAAGGCAATCAGCGTCGCTTGATAATCTCGCTTCATCAACTGAAATGCATCTTCAACTTTAATTGCCGCTAACTCAGTTGGATACTCAACGGAGTATTGTGTCATCCCTCTCGTCGAAGCCAACAACTCTTGATGCAAAGCACTCGAACCCGGATCAACCGCCGCTTTGGCGAGCATTTCCGCTCCCACTGCAGGAATACACTCAGCATTCGGGCAATGTTGGCTGAGAAGGTTACTCAGAGCTTCGTCTTTAAAGTAAGCCAACAAATGCGCCTTAGGGTTAATATTGGCACTGTAAAGCGCTGCAGAGAGCGTGATGTCGTCTTCTAGGTTATCAACAACAATACAACTCGCTGCGTCAATGGCTGCTTTTTCCATTTCCTGCGAATCCGTGTAGCTCGAAACCTTAACGAAGCCAATCTCACCAGGTAGCGGATTCTCGATATCGGAACGGCTGCAAAGAACGATTGGACGCTTGCCCTCTTCTTCATGCTGTAACATGCGAATTAAATGCATGGTACGTTGACCATTCCAACCTAACAATACAATGTGATTTTCCACACCAACTCTCCGTTTACCTAATATCCCAGCACGCCAATACTCCACCATGCCTGTCGCTAATCGGCCAATTAATGCGGCAAACAACGACAAGCCACCAGGGATGACGAACAATATCACTACCCACTTACCCATCGCTGTTTCTGGTGAGTGATCACCATAGCCCACAGTCGAAGCGGTCACCATCAAAAAATAGATGAAGGTAGAAAAGTTATCGGTCAGCGAGCGCTCACCGCTGATACTCAGCAGAACCCATGATAATGCAACGTAAATTATGAGTAACAGGGCTAGATTTCGATTACTCAAATTGAACAAGTTCGAGTTCAACCATTTCCTAAATGTTAACCAAAGGGACATAGTGCTCCTTAACGTATCCACTTGTTTATATTTAATCCCAAACGAAGATACAAAAAAACCAGCCAATTAGGCTGGTCTTGATATCTGTGACAAGTATCCGCTTAAGCGTTACCCTTCACCTGCAAGTTTAGTTGCTCTGCAAAGTCTAGCATGCGATTTAGCGGAATCAGCGACTTAACACGAAGCTCTTCGTCAACGAAGATTTCATGATCCTCGCCACCATCACGCAATGCCGCTTCAATCGCCTTCAAGCCGTTCATCGCCATCCAAGGACAGTGCGCACAGCTACGACAAGTTGCGCCCGCACCTGCGGTTGGTGCTTCAATCAGCTCTTTCTCTGGTACAAGCTGTTGCATCTTAAAGAAGATACCCTTGTCCGTCGCCACGATCATTTTCTGATGTGGCAACTCTTTGGCAGCTTTAATCAACTGGCTAGTTGAACCAACTGCATCCGCGAGTTCAACCACGCTCGCTGGTGATTCTGGGTGAACTAAAATGGCCGCCTCAGGGTGCAAGGCTTTCATCTTACGCAGTGCATCTGCCGAAAACTCATCATGCACCACACATTCACCTTGCCAAAGCAGCATATCTGCGCCTGTTTGGTTTGCAATGTATGAGCCTAAGTGACGATCAGGGCCCCAAATAATCGGCTTGTCTTCCGCATCGAGATGCTCGACAATTTCAAGTGCGATACTTGACGTTACTACCCAATCAGCGCGTGCTTTAACAGCGGCAGAAGTGTTCGCATAAACCACGACCGTGTGGTCAGGGTGCGCATCGCAAAATTCAGTAAATTTGTCTGCTGGACAACCTAAGTCCAATGAACATTCAGCCTCTAGAGTTGGCATAAGAATGCGCTTCTCTGGCGTCAGGATCTTTGCGGATTCGCCCATAAAGCGTACACCACCGATGATCAATGTACTCGCAGGGTGACGATTGCCGAACTTAGCCATTTCAAGAGAGTCACCAACAAAGCCGCCAGTCTCTTCAGCTAATGCCTGGATTTCTGGGTCAGTGTAATAGTGAGCAATCAATACCGCGTCTTTTTCTTTCAGCAGCACTTTTATATTGTCGATATGTGCTTGCTTTTCTGCGTCAGTGAGCGGAATTGGCTTAGGAGGAAATGGATAAACTGTGTTTATTGTATCTAATATGTGGCTCATTGCTTCTGTGCTACGCTACTTCCAGTAATCCGAGTATTGTAACCCTAACAACTAGCATGATTCCAGCTTCACCAGCAATCAAAACAAAAAAGGAGCGCCATGCACTCCTTTTGACCAGTATCACCCACTATAGGCGCTCTTGTGCCAGTTTGGCCGATGCACTATTTGGATATTCGCTCAACACTTGCTGGTAATATTTCTTAGCTTGCTCAGCATTATTGTTACGTGCAGCAATGTCGCCAAGCTTCACCAGAGCGTCTGCTCGCTTATTTGACTCTTTATAGGCAATGACAGCGGCGAAACTCTTAACCGCCTCTTTATCTTGCTTCTTGGCAAAATAGAGTTGCCCTAACCAGTAGTGTGAATTGGGCGTAAAAGTTGATTCTGGATAATCCTTTTGAAACTGTTGGAATGCAGCGATCGCACCGGTGTAGTCACGTTTTTTAAGGATCAAATCAACCGAATTTTGATAAGCGGTCTGCTCATCAACATTAGAACTGAAGGTACCACTCGATGCGGTTTCTGAAGAGACAGCCTCTGGTTCATCTGTGCTAGGTATAGGAGCTTGAGTGCGAACTTTATCTAACTCAATAAACAGCTCTCTCTGACGTTGCAGCATTTGCTGCATATCATAGGAGCTCTTTTCAAGTTGACCACGAAGTTCACTGATCTCTAAAGCCATCTCATCGAGCTGTTGCTGCATTTGCAACTGAACACGATTACGGTTTTCCAATAGGCGCTCTAAGCGCTGAACATCAGTTTCGTTAGTACGAACCGACGATGAAGGAGTGGCATTACTGCTACCGCTTAGATCAGATACTGGAGCTGGTGCAGCGAGTACACTACTCGCTGCACTTGCCAGTAACGTAAGCGTAACAACGCGCTTAAGGTTACTGAACATGAGGTGTGTCCTCAATTAGTACACTAGAACAGCGCGGCGGTTCTTAGCGTATACATCTTCTGATTGACCTAGAAGAAGTGGCTTCTCTTCGCCGTAGCTCACTACGTCGATTTGATCAGCTTGCACACCTAGCGCTTGTAGGTATTTCGCTACAGCTTCAGCACGACGTTCGCCTAGAGCGATGTTGTACTCTGGAGTACCGCGCTCGTCAGCGTGACCTTCGATCTTAACTTTAAGCGCTGGATCTTTGCTTAGGTAAGCGGCATGAGCTGCTAGCATCTCTTCGTAGTCGCCCGCGATAGTAGAGTTATCGAATGCGAAGTAAATAGTTTGAGTTTCGCGTAGCGCTTGCTCTTTTAGCTCTTGCTCTGTTAGCTGACCGTTCTCTGAAATTGGAGAAACTGCAGTGTTGTCAGTAGTCTGAACTTGGTTAGTCTCAGAAGAACCTGAAGCATTTGCTGCGTCATCACTTGAGCTACATGCTGTAACCGCTAGAACTGGTAGCGCAATTAGAAGCCCTTTAAGAACTTTGTTAAGTTGCATTGTTATTGTTTCCTTAGTTATTGATACTTACTTGCTACAAAAACGGTGACCATGCAGGAGCACGAACTCGACCATTTGTCGCTGGTAACCTTGCTTTAAAGCGTCCATCAATGGAAACCATTGATAGAACATTGGCCTTGTTATAGATCGAACTATATATGACCATTCCACCATTTGGCGCAATACTTGGCGATTCATCTAACAGTGTTTTGGTCAGGGTTTGCATTGCTCCCGTCTCCAGATCTAGCTTGGCTAGATTGAATCCACTGTTGCTACGATTAACCATGACTAAGAACCGACCATCCGGTGTAATTTGCCCACCAAGGTTCTGGCTCCCTTGCCATGTTAAACGCTTGGTCGAGTTACTTGCCAAATCTACTTGATAAATCTGAGGTTTTCCACCCCGATCTGAGGTAAAGATCAGAGATTTACCATCTGGATGCCAGAATGGTTCCGTATTATTTGCTCTGCCTCGGGTAATTTGGGTCAGTTTTCGGGTGTTCATATCCAAAGTGTAGACATGCAAACTACCCGTCTTAGACAAAACCAAAGCCAGCTTACTGCCATCAGGTGAAAATCTTGGCGCGCCATTGTGACGTGGGAATGACGTCATTTTCTCACGTTCACCCGTGTAGATATTCATCACAAAGATTTCAGCTTGACCATTTTGGAAGCTAACGTAAGCGAGCTTTTTACCGTCTGGTGACCATGCCGGTGACATCAATGGCTGCTTCGAGCGTAGAACAAGCTTCTCGTTGAAGCCATCGTAGTCTGACACACGTAATTGATAAGGGAATTGGTCTTCATCGTTAACAACAACGTAAGCAATACGAGTTAAGAACGCACCTTTCTCACCGGTTAGTGCTTCATACACAAGGTCAGAAATACGATGAGCATACTCGCGCATGCGATTTCCTGGTACGGTTGCGCGTTTGTTGAACACGACATGATCTTTAGACAGAACCAATTGGCCATCTTCACTAAGTGACTTACTTTGGCCTTGCGTAAGTTGACCGCGTACCACGTCTACCAGTTGGTAGTTGATCACGTAGTTGCCTTCCGCATTTTGCGAGATTGAACCGGTCACCAAGGCATCAACGCCAAGCCCTGTCCAAGCATTAAAGTCTACTTCCGCTTCACTGTATGGCGTTTGAGGCATTTTGTTGGTTGCTACAGGGCTAAACTTACCACTGCGCTGTAGGTCAGACGCAATCACTTTTGATACATCTTCCGGGAGCTTACTACTGCCTTCCCACTTAAACGGCACAATTGCAATTGGTCGCGCCGAATCGATACCATCTGTAATCACTAGTTCCAACGCTGCATTCGCAGTTTGGATTACACTCATTACAGTGAGCACACATCCTATTACTAGTCGCTTTAACACAAGCTTTTCCTTATAACTCAGGTACTACGGTTAAATTGATATTCTTAATTCTGTTGACGACATCAGGGTCTTTGGGCAATGGGAAGCTATTTACTTGCGCCACCGCTCGTTTGGTTGCAGCACACAGTCGGCTATCGCCATCTAACACCGATAAATTACCAACAATTTCGTCTGCTCCTGGTGGTATCAGACGCAAGTTAACTCGACAGGACTTTCCCCGAAAGCTGTCCTCCAAGAGAAGGTTTTGCTGAATGAGCTGAGTGTAAATCGCACCATAACGGTCCGCTTCGCTAGCTACGTGCCTTGAACGAGCCGACGTGTTTGCTTCCGCTTCTGTCTCTAGGCCAGCAAAAATATCGTTCAGCGCTGCCTCTTGCTCTTTACGCTCACGTTCTATACGTTCTAAACGCTCTTTCTCTTTACGTGCTTTCTCAGCCGCCTCTTTGGCCGCCTTCTCTTTGGCTATACGTTCTTGTTCGGCTTTTTCCGCCGCTTCTCTTTCGCGACGCGCTTTCTCTTCCGCTTCTTTTGCTGCTTTTTCACGCTCTAGACGCTCTTGCTCAGCTTTAGCAATCGCCGCTTCTTTCGCTAAGCGTTCTTGTTCCGCTTTTTTGATCGCTTGCTCTTTTGCTTTGCGCTCAGCTTCTAACTTAGCAACCCGCTGCTCTTCTGCTTTGCGCTGTTTCTCTTTAGCAATACGTTGTTTTTCAGCTTCACGTGCCGCTTTGGCCTCTTTGGCTTGTTGCTCTTTAAGCTTACGAATTCGTTCTTCTTCCGCTTTGCGGTTCTTTTCAAGCTGCTCGCTTTCACGGCGAAGCTTGTCGAGGCGATCTTGCTCTTTTTTAGCCGCTTCTTCACGTTGACTGCGAATTTGCTGAGCTTGCTGTCTTACCAGATTAGGGTCAATCACCACGGCTTGAACAAGACGACCTGTTGGCTCGGGCTTAGACATTGTAAAGTCAGTGCCCCAAATCAAAGCCACAATAAGAAGAGCATGCAAAGCAGCCGATATCAGTATCGGCTTTTTGTAATCATTCTTTTTTGATTTCTTCTCTTTCATCTACAGCGACGACTATTCCCTAATGTCGGTCAGCAAACCTACTTTCGGAATGCCAGCGCGACTCAATTCATCCAAAACTAAAACGACTTCTGCGTATGGTGTGGCAGCATCACCGCCCACCGCGACAGGCGAATCAGGCTTCAACGACAGCTCTGCTTTAACACGAACAATCACATCTTGCAGCGAAATACCTCGTGTTACCTCTTCGTCGTTAACACTCAAACCTAGGTTTCCATCTTTATCGATCTCGACAATGATAAAGCTTGCATCACTATCACCCGCAAGCTCTGAAGCAGGCTTGGCTGTCGCCGTCTTAGGTAGTTCAACATCGACCCCTTGAGTAACAAAGGGAGAAGTCACCATAAAAATAATCAAAAGCACTAACATAACGTCGATATAAGGTACGACGTTAATCTCAGCAGTCATCTTGCGCTTTTTAGTTTGGTAGCCAGCCATAGCAACTATTCCTTACTTGCAGTATCTCGGCCAGCCATAGCTTGACGGTGCAAAATACTGTGGAACTCTTCTGAGAAAGTCGCGTAGTTGTGCTCTAGCTTACCCACTTTACTGCTGAATCGGTTGTATGCCATTACTGCTGGGATTGCTGCAAAAAGACCCATTGCTGTAGCAACCAGTGCCTCTGCGATACCAGGTGCAACCATAGCTAACGTTGCCTGCTTAACTTCACCAAGAGCGATGAATGCATGCATGATGCCCCATACGGTACCAAATAGACCGATATATGGACTGATTGAACCTACTGTCGCAAGGAATGGCAGATGGGTCTCTAGCTCATCGACTTCGCGAGCAACAGCAACACGCATTGCGCGCCCCGTTCCTTCCATAATGAAGTCTGGAGAATCTGCGTTAGATTTACGCAAACGAGCGAATTCGGTAAAGCCAGAATAGAAAATCTCTTCCGTTCCCGCTAAATCATCTTTACGTTTCTTAGCGGTTTGATAAAGAATCGACAGATCTGTGCCCGACCAAAATTTGTCTTCGAATGTTTCTGCGTCTTTTGAGGCTTGAGAAAGCACTTTGCTGCGCTTGATGATCATTGCCCAAGACACAATAGACATGCCTAAAAGGATCAGCATAACCATTTTTACTAGCAAACTTGCTTGTAAAAACAGGTCTAGCATCGAAATATCAGCGGTCACTGTCTGTTAACTCCATAACGATTGATTGAGGCATTGCTTTTGGCCTCATTTTTTTGTTGTCGATACATGCTACCTTAACCATAGCCTTACACAATGTCTTACCCTCAGGATTAACGATCTCCTGACAGAACGAGAGTGACGCTTTTTTAAGGTCAGCTATTTTTGTTTGTACGATAAGGCGATCGTCGAGCCGAGCACCTTGCAAAAAATCGATGTCCATGTGTCGGACTACAAAACCTAAGTTTTGTTCCAACAAGACCTGTTGAGAAACACCAATTGTGCGAAGAAGTTCCGTTCTCGCACGTTCAAAAAACTTGAGATAATTCGAATGGTAAACCACTCCACCAGCGTCGGTATCTTCATAATAAACCGTCACCGGCCATTCAAATATCATTGTTGGTTGTTGCACATTGGTGTCCACAATCTATCGCAGTAGGTTGATACTATAACGCAACTCATCACTAAC
>NZ_JATABG010000087.1:0-10888 GCF_036533755.1 Vibrio sp. M260118
GATCAAACTGGCAATTATCGGTCGTCCGAACGTCGGTAAATCAACGTTAACTAACCGTATCTTAGGTGAAGAGCGTGTGGTTGTTTATGATATGCCAGGCACGACTCGTGACTCCATCTACATCCCAATGGAGCGTGATGGTCGTGAGTACGTTCTGATTGACACAGCAGGTGTACGTCGTCGTAAGCGTATTAACGAAACCGTTGAGAAGTTCTCGGTTGTTAAAACGCTTAAAGCGGTAGAAGACGCCAACGTTGTTCTATTGGTTATTGATGCGCGTGAAAACATCTCAGACCAAGACCTAAGCTTACTTGGTTTTGCTCTGAACGCGGGTCGCTCAATTGTTATTGCAGTGAACAAGTGGGATGGTCTAGATATGGACGTGAAAGAGCATGTTAAGAAAGAGCTTGATCGTCGTCTAGGCTTTGTTGATTTTGCCCGTATCCACTTTATTTCAGCGCTTCACGGTACCGGTGTTGGTCACCTATTTGAATCGGTTCAAGAGGCTTACAAGTCGGCAACGACACGTGTCGGTACTTCAGTTCTGACCCGTATCATGAAAATGGCAACCGATGATCACCAGCCACCACTTGTTCGCGGTCGTCGTGTTAAACTTAAGTACGCGCACGCAGGTGGTTATAACCCACCAATCGTTGTGATTCACGGTAACCAGGTCAATGAACTCCCAGATTCGTACAAACGCTATCTGATGAACTACTACCGTAAGTCGTTGGAAATCATGGGTACACCAATTCGTATTCAGTTCCAAAGCAGCGATAACCCATTTGAGGGTAAATCAAATAAAATGACCATGTCTCAAGAGCGTAAACGTAAACGCTTGATGAGCATGATGAAAAATCGTAAGAAGTAGCATTTCTTAGCCAACTAAGAAACATCGATTGAGATAAAAGCGCCCAGTTAACTCGGCGCTTTTTTTATACTGGAAGGATGAGCAAGTGAAGATCACCCCAACAATTACGCAGTTTTGCCACCAGACTTGGCAGCTTGATGCAACTATCCAATACGCTCAGTTAGGTGGAGATTTCTTTCACCTTGTTACTGATGTGACGCCGTTTCACCCTGTTAGCCATATTTGGCCGGATCATCCAGCAGATAAAGGCACTATCAATGACCAAGATGTATTGGACTGCCAAGTAGGGGCGATAGAGCTGGCGAGTGGAGAGCTTTATGTCGGCAGTGCAATTCCTGTAAAACGTGATGAGCCGGGCTGGGCGTTTGTTGTCGTTCACTGCATGGCAGCAGATTGGTCTGGTTTTGAGTTAGGGCAGCAAGTGACGCTAAAGGTCGATGAAGCGCACCAACACTCCTTGAGCCGAGGTCATAGTGCAGGTCATCTCTCGTACTTAGCGTTAAATAAAGTACTGGTAGAGCAAGGCTACTGGCGTAAAGATGCCGATCGTAAAGACCCTCACGGTAACTATGATTTTAATAGCTATGCTCAAGTCACTAGCTTTGTCAGCCCTGACAAGTGCCTCGACACCTATCGATTAGGTAAAACACTGCGTAAACGCGGCTTAAACAGCGCAGATATGCTAGCGAACCTAGCGCGAATTGAAGCCCAGGTTAACCAACAGTTGATCCAATGGCTAGAACTTAAATCAGACGTTATAGTCGAGTGTAAAGGGGACGCATTAACAGATTCGCGCTACTGGCAGTGTGATTTACAAGAAGGCGAAAAAGCAGTCATTCCGTGTGGTGGCACGCATGTAAGTTCATTAGGCGCGTATCGTACAATTGAGGTCACTTTAAGCCAAATCGATGAGCAGAATATTGAAATGCACACCGATGTAAAACCTGCATAAGGGATTCTGATCTTTTTATTAAATGCTAAATAGTCGACCTTTAATTGCCAGTTTGGTCTTTTATATTGTTTAAAATTCAAAAACAGCACATGTAACTTATGCTTTCGGTGTGTGGTTATATAAATGTTCTTTTTAGGGCGGATCGCTGATCACTTTGGATTTTGCCGACGATCAGGCTTTGATCTTGTACCTTTTGCTGAGTTTATCGCTTGTAGGTGAAAAGTGGAACTGGTCAACGTTATGATAAAGATCATGGCATGTTAGCTACAGATAATTACAGTGAGTGTCAGTAAGATTTAAGATTCTATTTAAGAGTAGGTTATGAACGAGAATACATGCCCCGTATGTGAAGATGAATTAGAGTGGAATGGCAAATATCATTGCTCTGCTTGTGACGAGAACTATATCAAGGTGGGTTTTTGTCCTGATTGCGAAGCCGAGCTAGAAAAGCTTCAAGCATGCGGGGCTGCGAATTACTTTTGCAATAGTTGTAATGAGCTCAAGTCTAAATCTCGTATTCGCTTCGAATTTCATCCAAGCTAGAAGCTCTTCAGCTCTCTATTATTTCAGTGATCTCGCTCTTTTAGATCACTGTTGACCGAACTTTACCATCAGATAAGCGGGTGACCAGAGTGTCACCTGTTTTTATTTGTGACGTCTGGCTAACCACGGTACCTTGCTCGGTTTGTGTTATAGAGTAGCCGCGCTTCAAGGTTGCCAGTGGACTTACGGTATCGAGCTTTTCTGCAGCCATCGCGAGTTGGTGACGTGTATTAAGCACTTTTCTATCCATTGCATCGAGCAACTTCTGCTCTAGGCTTTGCAACGAGGCTTTTTGTTCTGCAAGGCGTTTGAACGGAGAGTTGAGCTGAATTCGGTGTTGTTGACGCTCGATCTTCTGATTGCGAGTTGCAATGAACTGACCCATAGCGCGGTTTAGTTTTGCTTCAAGCTCGTCCAACTGTTGACTTTGACGTTGCAGTTGATAGCTAGGATGTCTGCGTTCAATACGGTGTAAAAGCGAAGCTGACGTTTGCTTTTGCTCAGTAAGGTAATAGCGCATTGCGCTAACGAGCTTGTGTTGACGAGATTGAAGCGCTTGATCTTTATGGCTGTTATCTCGGCTAACTAGTTCGGCTGCAGCGGAAGGTGTAGGGGCACGCATGTCAGCGACAAAGTCTGCAATGGTAACGTCAATCTCATGGCCTACTGCACTGATGATTGGGATCTGGCTAGCTGCAATAGTGCGAGCAAGGATCTCGTTGTTAAAGCACCATAAATCTTCTAACGAACCACCACCGCGGCCTACGATTAGCACGTCACACTCATTACGGCTGTTGGCACAACCAATTGCTTGAGCAATCTGAATCGCAGCTTCTTCACCTTGAACCATGGTCGGATAGATGACGACAGGGAGAGAAGGGTCGCGTCGTTTCAGTACATCGAGGATATCAAACAGCGCCGCCCCGGTTTTTGAGGTGACAATACCGACGCACTTAGGGTGTTCTGGCAAGGGCTTTTTGCTGGTTTGTGCGAACAGGCCTTCGCCTGCTAGCTTCATTTTCAGTTCATCAAACTGCTGTTGAAGTCTGCCGTCGCCTTCTGGCTGCATGCTCTCTATGATCAACTGGTAGTCACCACGAGGCTCATAAAGTGATAAGCGCGCTTTAACTAATACTTGATTGCCGTTTTGTGGCTTGAACGTAACGCGACGATTGTTACCACGGAACATGGCACATTTAACTTGAGCGCGAGAGTCTTTAAGAGTGAGGTACCAATGACCAGAAACAGGCGCGGAAAAGTTAGAAATTTCTCCCACTAACCAAACAATACCCATTTCATTTTCTAGTAACAGACGAACTTCGGCATTAAGACGAGAAACGGTGAAAATGTTTTGATTGGTCAGAGAAGACACAGCTAATTCCGTGGGCGTGGGTATGGAAATTAGCGGCAATATAATACATAGCAAGGGGGTAAATGCAAATAAAAAGTAGAAAAATGTGTAGCCAACCGATTTCGTTAGCCGTATAATCCGTCCGCAATATCTAATCCAAATGCAGCCAAGCAGCTTCGCTTACTGCCCTCATTATGCGAAACGATGAGATTGGATTTTTCTTTTTACTCCTCTAATTGTGAGATATTGCAAATGCTAAGAATTGCCAAAGAAGCGCTGACATTCGATGACGTACTCCTTGTGCCAGCACACTCCACCGTTCTCCCAAACACAGCTGATCTTCGCACTCAGCTTACTAAGAACATCACCCTAAACATCCCAATGATTTCAGCGTCTATGGACACTGTAACTGAAGCGCGTCTAGCAATTGCACTAGCGCAAGAGGGTGGCATTGGCTTTATCCACAAGAATATGTCGATTGAGCAGCAAGCGGAAATGGTTCACCAGGTTAAAATTTACGAAGCGGGCGTGGTTTCTCACCCTGTAACAGTAAACCCTGATGCGACTATCGCAGACGTTGTTGCACTTACTGAAAAGCATGGTTTTGCAGGTTTCCCTGTTGTAACTGACAACAACGAGTTGGTTGGCATCATCACAGGTCGTGACGTTCGCTTCGTAACGGATCTTTCGAAGAAAGTTGAAGCGGTAATGACACCAAAGGATCGCCTAGCAGCGGTTAAAGAAGGTGCGACACGTGAAGAAGTTCAAGAGAAGATGCACAAAGCACGTGTTGAAAAAGTACTGGTTGTGAATGATGAGTTCCAACTAACCGGTATGATCACTGCAAAAGATTTCCATAAAGCAGAGCGTAAGCCAAACGCATGTAAAGATGACCAAGGCCGTCTACGTGTAGGTGCAGCGGTTGGCGCTGGCGCGGGTAACGAAGAGCGTGTTAAAGCTCTAGTTGAAGCAGGTGTTGACGTTCTACTTATCGACTCTTCACATGGTCACTCTGAAGGTGTACTAAACCGCATCCGTGAAACTCGCGCAGCATACCCAGATCTAGACATCATCGGTGGTAACGTTGCGACAGGTGCTGGCGCTAAAGCACTTATCGAAGCTGGCGTAAGCGCAGTGAAAGTAGGTATCGGCCCTGGTTCTATCTGTACGACTCGTATCGTTACTGGTGTAGGTGTTCCTCAAGTAACAGCTATTGCAGATGCTGCAGAAGTGGCTAACGAGTACGGTATTCCAGTTATCGCTGACGGTGGTATCCGTTTCTCAGGTGATATTTGTAAAGCAATCGTTGCTGGCGCATCAGTTGTGATGGTTGGTTCTATGTTTGCTGGTACGGAAGAAGCACCGGGTGAAGTCATTCTTTACAACGGTCGTTCATACAAAGCTTACCGTGGCATGGGCTCTCTTGGTGCTATGTCTCAAGGTTCTTCTGACCGTTACTTCCAGTCTGATAACGCAGCAGACAAGCTTGTACCAGAAGGCATCGAAGGTCGTATCGCATATAAAGGTCGCCTGAAAGAGATCGTTCACCAACAGATGGGTGGTCTACGTTCGAGCATGGGTCTAACTGGCAGTGCAACAGTTGAAGATATGCGTACTAAAGCAGAATTTGTACGTATCTCTGGCGCTGGCATGAAAGAGTCTCATGTACATGACGTTCAAATCACAAAAGAAGCGCCAAACTACCGCCTAGGTTAATTTTTCAAAAATCTCTTTGCTGATTCAGCTTTGAGGATTTCCGAAAAATGACAGGTTTACTCTTACGGTTATGATTTAACCGTGACGAAATATTATTTAAAGCTATGAGTGTCGAATTTAGGCACTCATCCACCAAATATAAAGAAGACTGCTCAAAATGACTAAAAATATCCATGACCAACGTATTCTGATCTTGGACTTCGGTTCTCAGTACACTCAACTTGTCGCGCGTCGTGTTCGTGAAATCGGCGTTTACTGTGAACTATGGAGCTGGGATGTAGAAGAAGCGGATATTCGCGATTTCAACCCAGATGGCATCATCCTATCTGGTGGTCCAGAAAGCGTGACAGAGGACAACTCTCCTCGCGCGCCTCAATATGTATTTGACTCTGGTGTTCCTGTTCTTGGCGTATGTTACGGCATGCAGACTATGGCAGAGCAGCTAGGTGGTAAAGTTTCTACTTCTGATGAGCGTGAGTTCGGTTACGCAGCAGTACAAGTTTCTGGCGAATCATCGCTATTTAAAGATCTTGAAGCGTCACAAGACGTATGGATGAGCCACGGTGACAAAGTTGTTGAGATTCCTCAAGGCTTCGTAAAAGTAGGTGAGACAGACACTTGTCCTTACGCTGCGATGGCAAACGAAGAGAAGAAATACTTCGGCGTTCAGTTCCACCCAGAAGTAACGCACACGAAGAACGGTCTACAAATGCTAGAGAACTTTGTTCTTGGCGTATGTGGTTGTGAGCGCCTATGGACTTCAGAATCTATTATCGAAGATGCTGTTGCACGTATCAAAGAGCAGGTTGGCGATGACGAAGTTATCCTAGGCCTTTCTGGTGGTGTTGATTCATCGGTTGTTGCGATGCTAGTTCACCGTGCAATTGGCGACAAACTAACGTGTGTGTTCGTTGATAACGGTCTACTTCGTTTGAATGAAGGCCAGCAAGTAATGGATATGTTTGGCGATAAGTTTGGCCTAAACATCATCAAAGTAGACGCGGAAGATCGCTTCCTTGCGGCTCTCGAAGGTAAGTCTGACCCAGAAGAGAAGCGTAAGACCATTGGTCACGTATTCGTAGATGTATTTGATGAAGAGTCTAAGAAGCTGAAAAATGCTAAATGGCTTGCTCAGGGCACTATCTACCCAGACGTTATCGAGTCAGCAGCATCTAAGACAGGTAAAGCGCATGTCATCAAGTCTCACCATAATGTTGGCGGTTTGCCAGACGATATGGAAATGGGCCTTGTTGAGCCGCTACGCGAGCTGTTCAAAGATGAAGTACGTAAGATTGGTCTAGAGCTAGGCTTGCCTTACAACATGCTTTACCGCCACCCATTCCCAGGACCAGGTCTTGGTGTTCGTGTTCTTGGTGAGATCAAGAAAGAGTACTGTGACTTGCTACGTCGCGCTGATGCTATCTTCATTGAAGAGCTACACGCAGCTGACCTATACAACAAGGTATCTCAGGCGTTCACGGTATTCCTACCAGTTCGCTCTGTAGGTGTAATGGGCGATGGCCGTAAGTATGATTGGGTTGTTTCTCTACGTGCAGTAGAAACGATCGACTTTATGACCGCGCACTGGGCACACCTACCATATGACTTCCTCGGTAAGGTTTCGAACCGCATCATCAACGAAGTTGACGGTATTTCTCGTGTGGTTTATGACATATCAGGTAAGCCACCAGCGACAATCGAGTGGGAATAATCCTCTCTGATTAGAAAAACCATCAAAGCCAGTCTTCGGACTGGCTTTTTTGCGCTTCAAATATAGAGAGTTCTATCAGTATTTAATGTCAGTTGGTATCGTAAATTTGAATTGTGACTGGCGCGGTTTGGCGAAGTTGAGGCTATTTGCTGTTGAATCGGCATATATAGGCGCCAAGTTGCTTAATGCACGATTTTGACAACCTAAGATTGCGATTCCGTACACTATCTTTTTAATTAAACGTCATTAAAATTTGCGCGTAAATTTTACTAACTTTTTTTAATGGTGTGCATAATGTCAACAAAACTAGCCAACCCAGCTCCGTTAGGTCTAATGGGTTTCGGTATGACTACCATCCTGCTTAACATCCACAATGCAGGTTTTTTCCCAATCGACTCTATGATTCTAGCGATGGGTATCTTCTACGGTGGTCTTAGTCAGGTACTTGTTGGCATGATGTGCTTTAAGCGTGGTGATACCTTTGGTACTACGGCGTTTACCTCTTACGGTCTTTTCTGGCTAACACTAGTTGGTCTCATTGTTATGCCATATATGGGATTACCGGCTAGCCCAGCGAGCTTTATGGGCTGGTACTTGGCGCTATGGGGTATCTTTACTGGCTTCATGTTCATCGGTTCACTATGCTACCCAGTAGCGAAGCAAGTGGTGTTCGGTTCACTCACTATTCTGTTCTTCTTGCTAGCGGCGCGTGATTTTACGGGTAGTGAGTTCATCGGTACGATTGCGGGGATTGAAGGTATCTTCTGTGGTGCGAGTGCGATCTACTTTGCTATGGCTCAGGTGCTAAACAATGAATATGGCCGCACAGTTTTACCAATTGGTGAGAAAAAACCAGCGCAAGAAATGCCTTTAGAACAGGTAGCGGCATAACAAGATATAAGCGGGTGGTGCGCCTGAAGCATCATCTGCTTACGCCAATTAGTTTGGCAAAATTGGGAACGATAAGATGAAAGGGGTTAGCCATTGGCTAACCCCTTTTTATTTACCACTGCGTTTGCTTATCTTTTACTAGGTTGAAGGCTGTTCAACTGGCTTAGTTTCTTCAGCATCCGCCTGTGGTGTTTGACCTGTCTTACGACGGTATTTATCTTCCCAGTAATCTGCGCCTTTAATACCAAGCTTCACTGGGTTGAATGTGTACTCAGTCACACCTTGTTTCTGTTGCTCTTCGTAGTCTTTTAGCGCTTTAAGTGCTGGTTTAGACATAAAGAAGATGATCAGAATACCTACGATGTTCAACCATGCCATTAGACCTACACCTACGTCACCCATCGCCCACGCTAGGTTAGCGGTCTTGACTGTGCCATAGAACACAACTGCGATTAGCGCTACTTTTAGCAGGAACATTAGACCATTAACTTTTACGTGACGGCGAATGTAAGCAACGTTGGTTTCGGCAATGTAGTAGTAAGCAAGAATCGTAGTAAATGCGAAGAAGAATAATGCGACCGCAATGAACGGTTTACCAATGCCTGGTAGTGCACTTTCAATCGCCATCTGTGTGAACACAGGACCGTTAGCTGCGATATCTGCTGCAACGTTCTGCACCAGGAAGCCATCAGCACCGTGAACGTTATATGCACCAGTAATGATGATCATAAACGCCGTTGCTGAACATACTAGAAGTGTATCAATGTAGATAGAGAACGACTGGACTAGACCTTGCTGCGCTGGGTGATCAACACTTGCGGCTGCCGCTGCGTGAGGACCAGTACCTTGACCTGCTTCGTTAGAGTAAACACCACGTTTTACACCCCAACCGATAGCC
Source organism: Vibrio sp. M260118 (assembly GCF_036533755.1). Classification (NCBI taxonomy): domain Bacteria; kingdom Pseudomonadati; phylum Pseudomonadota; class Gammaproteobacteria; order Vibrionales; family Vibrionaceae; genus Vibrio; species Vibrio sp. M260118. Next base: position 8,934 of record NZ_JATABG010000087.1, read on the forward strand.
GCACCCACACCAGCCATTGGTGTAAAGGCATCGCCGATGATCATAGAAAATACGCGAGGCACTTCACCGATGTTGAGTAGGATGATAATGAACGCTGTTACGATGTAAGCTAGCGCCATAAAAGGAACAACAATCTGTGTGAAGTTTGCAATACGTTTAACGCCACCGAAGATGATGAACGCTAGAATCACTGAGATCAACGTACCGGTGAAAATCTTAGCAAAGCTGAATGTGCCGATTGCTGTTTCAATCATTTCACCAGAGCCAAACGCTGCTTCAACAGCATTGCCGATACTGTTTGACTGAACACCCGGTAGTAAGAAACCACAGGCGAAGATAGTCGCAATAGCGAAGATCCAAGCGTACCAAGTTTGACCCATTGCTTTTTCGATGTAATAAGCCGGGCCACCGCGGAATTCGCCTTCGTCTTCTTCTTTATATATTTGCGCCAAGGTTGATTCTGCGTAAGCGGTTGCAGCACCAAAGAAGGCAACAACCCACATCCAGAATACGGCACCCGGACCACCAAAACCGATGGCCGCTGCAACACCTGCAATGTTACCTGTACCTACACGGCCAGAAAGTGACACTGCAAGTGCTTGGAAAGACGAGATACCCTTAGTAGAGCTCTTCCCTGAAAGAAGTAAACGCCACATTTCGCTAAAGTGACGAACTTGAACAAATCGAGTCATGATTGAATAGAACAAACCAGCACCAAGGCAAAGATAAATCAATACCGGGCTCCAGATAATTCCATTCAGAAAATCAACGAATGACTGCATAAGTATTTTTCCCTGTTTAGTTTTCTAATGGTTGTTTTGTGAACAGGATATTAACCTATCTGTAATGCAATTGTTAACTAATTTGTCTATTGGGATTGATTGGCGTGATGTGAAACACAAAATGCTAATGAATTGTTAAATTTTAGCAATTGGTAATATTTGTGTAGGACAAAATGGATACTATTCTGCTGTTGATGGTTTCTTCATTGGTTGTTTATTTGTTGGATAAATATGCCATTTGTCTAATAGTAATGTTGTAGATGAGACTTGATTAAGAAGATTGTATCGGCGTTTGGTAAGCTATGATCCCTCTGATTGGTTAGCATACCTATTGACACTAAGCTCTGAGATTCTTTTCTCACCATTAGAAGCAACTAACTCAGTTAATATATCTGCTGAGCCACAGGCCATTGTCCAACCTAAGGTTCCGTGCCCTGTATTGGTGTAGAGGTTTGTATAGTGAGTGTTACCTATAATCGGTGTACCGTCTGGCGTCATTGGGCGGAATCCTGTCCAGTAGTCAGCTTGCGAAAAATCAACCCCTTGAGGAAATAAGTTGCTGACTACGTGTTTTAGCGTTGCCAAACGCTTAGTAGGTAAACTGGGATCAAATCCCGCAAGTTCGGCAGTACCTGCGACTCTGATTCTTTGGTCAAAACGAGTGAGTGCGACCTTATATGTTTCATCCATAATGGTTGATCTTGGTGCTTGATGTTCGTTGATTACAGGTAGCGTAAGTGAGTAGCCTTTAACTGGGTAAACCGGAATGTCTATACCAATTGGGCTCAATATGGATTTAGAGTAACTGCCTAATGCAACGACATAATGGTCGGCATTGATTACGCCCTGTGAGGTTTGAACACCCACTACATTTTGCTTTGTGGTGATCAACGCATCTATATCTGTATTAAATAGAAACTTAACGCCGGCTTGCTGTGCCATTTGTTGTAGGTGTTGACAGAATAGGTAGCAATCACCGGTTTGGTCATCAGGGAGGTAAAGCCCTCCAACTAAGTCGCCAAGCATGTTCTCAAGGCCTGGTTCTTGTTTAAGACACTGCTCGGCATCAAGCAGTTTAAACTGAGTACCACTCTCTTCTAGTAACGCCATGTCTTTTTCAACGGCTTTTAACTGCGCATTGGTGCGAAAAATTTGCAAAGTACCTTGGTTACG
>NZ_JATABG010000088.1:0-10730 GCF_036533755.1 Vibrio sp. M260118
CTGTCCATGGCGCAAGGTAGATGAGTTCTACGGAGTCACCAAGAATTGCACCCCACTCGGTACTCGGTGCTTGAGCGCCTAAGCCAAGAAAACCAAGTGCAGTAATATCCAGAATAGCGATAGACCAAGCCAGTGTTACTTCTGCAGCGATAATGACTAAAACGTTAGGTAGTATCGAGTTCCACAACAGATAGAATCGGTTTGCACCATCTAAGCGAGCCGCCATGATGTAATCTTTTTCTACTTCGGTATGAACCGCGATGTAGACTGAGCGTACAAATCTTGGGATCAAGGCTAAGCAGATCGCGAGTAAAATGTTGAACTCGCCAAAGCCGAGGAAGGCAACGAAGATAATCGCCAGCAGCAGTGATGGAATCGACATTACCGTATCAAGTAGGTGATTGAGCACACTGGATAACAACCCTCTAGTCATGCCGGCTAGAACGCCAATGACACAGCCGACGATAGTGGCAACTAGTGTGATGACAAACGCGGCACCAAAGGTTAGGCGCGAGCCTTCGATTAGCCGTGAAAGAATATCTCGACCTAGATCGTCAGTACCAAGGAAATATTCGACTGTACCTGCAGGGTTCCAAGAAGGGGGAATAAGCAACTCCCCAGTTTGTGCTTGCGGGTCATGGGGTGTTATCCAAGGGGCTACCAGAGTAATTAAGAACAGGATCAGCAAGCACCATAGGCCAAACATTGCGAGGTTGTTGGCACGGAAGCTACGCCAGAAGCGTTCGAACTGGGTTGGGATGCGCTCTTCTTGATAGACGTTATCGGTTAGCATACCACTCCTTCCTTACTAAAGGATTGACCATAGCGCCGATCAAGTCAGACAAAATGTTTGCAGTGAGAACAAAAGTCGCGACCACAATAACCCCTGCTTGAATAGCCACATAGTCTTGGTTTGAAAGCGCGTCTAACAGCCAACGACCAATGCCAGGCCAGTTAAAAATCGACTCAGTAATAATTGCGAGGGTCAACATGCTAGAGAGCTGTACACCGATTTTGGGAATGATCGGTGGGATAGCATTGCGTAGTACGTGTTGAGTAACAATCTCATGGGTTGATAGGCCCTTAATCCGCGCTGCGCGGATATAGTTTTGCGCCATGACTTCGGCAACCGAAGCGCGCATCAAACCTAAAACCTGAGTCGTTGGAGCAAGCGCGAGTACCAAACACGGCAAGATCAAATGCTCTAAAACACTTTGCAATGCATGGGCTCGATACTGTCCGCTTGCAAAAAAGGCGTCGATAATGGCGAATCCCGTCACATGTTCAATTTGGTAGAGCAGATCGTAGCGTCCTGCGACAGGGAACACTTGGAAATGGAGTGAAAATGCCATAATCATCAACAATGCGACCCAAAATATCGGGGCAGAGTAACCTGACATTGAGGTAAATGAGATGAAGGTGTCGATCCACTTTCCTTGTTTCATTCCCGCAAGAGTACCAATTGGGATACCAATCAAGAGTGAAATAATAAATGCGATGATTATCAGCTCAAGCGTTGCGGGAAAAACAATTCTCAATTCGTCGATGATCGGTGTCCCAAGTTTGGTGACGCCTAGGTTAAGTTGCATCAATTCACCTAGGTAGAGCATCCAACCATTCCAAAAATCATGCAGCGCCCATGGTGACGTTGGCTCTAGTCGCAGGATACTAAACCCGACCATGGTTAATATCAGCAAGGTAATGATAAATAGGTTGAAGCGCCTAACCGTATACAAAAGCATTATTTGTACCTCTCGACGTTGTCAAAGGGTTGGGCGTTAAATGGACTGACTTTAAAGCCTCTCAGTGATGTATGTTTGGCTTGAAGCTGGACACCATGGTTTAACGGAATTACGGGAAACTCTTCGTTGAGTATATTTTGTGCCTGATTATAGAGATTTTGTCGGTAGCGACGCTTGTCTACTTCTAAGGCAAGATCGAGCAAAAAGTCAAAGTCAGGATTACACCAACTAGACACATTGAGTCCACTCTTCTTCGAATGGCACGACAGTAGAGGGCGCAAGAAATTGTCTGGGTCGCCAGTGTTTGCGATCCAACCTGTTAAGTGCAGGTCGACGTGTTCGTTTATACTGCTGCGGTCCAATCTATCATCGGTAACAAGTCTGAGTGTAATGCCAACATCAGCTAGGTTGGCTTGAATCAACTCAGCGGTTTTTCTTGGGCTCGGGTTATAGGCGCGTGGCGTAAGTGGGACCGACATAGTCAACTCTAACCCTTTGCTGTATCCCGCGTCTCTTAGAAGGGCAATCGCGTAGTTGCGATCGTAACGAATCTGTACCACATCTTTTTGGTAGGCCCACGATGAAGGTGGTAGCACTGAATAAGCTTGGCTGCCTGTACCGTAATAGACTGAATCGAGTATATTTTGGCGATTGATCGAGTAGTTGAGTGCTTTTCTCACCCGCGCATCATTTAGCGCAGGGTGGGAGGTATTGACCGCAATGAAAGAGATGTTCATCGCGCGTTTAGCGGTAAGCTCGATATCCGCTGCTTGTTCGATGATCGGTAGTTGGCTAGAGAGTGGAGAAATAAGTACGTCACACTCATTTCTCAGCAGTTTAGCCAGTGTTCCAGTGCCACGTTGTGAAATATCAACCACGACTTGCGCCATTTTTGGTCGTGATTGCCAATACGTGTTGTGCCTTTTTAGGCGGATGAGGTCATTTACTTGATATTCCGCCAGGTAGAAGGGGCCTGTTCCAACAGGGTGGCTATCCAACATACTTTTTTCATCAGCCAGTTCCAATTGCGATGCGTACTCTTTAGAGTGAATGACAGCATGGCTGGTGGCAATATTTGATAAGAAACTGTTGTCAGCTTGGCTCAAGGTAAACTTAACCTTGTCGCTTGACAGTGCAGTCACATCGACGACGAGATTCTGGAATTCAATGCCACTGAACCAAGGGTAGAGTCCGCTACCGACATAGTGAAAAGGGTTGGTTGGGTCAATGATGCGCCTAAAACTGAACACCACATCATCAGCATTCATCGCTCTTGACGGAGTAAACCAAGCGGTAGTTTGGAACTGAACGCCTTTGCGTAGCGTAAAGGTATATTCTGTACCTTGCTTATTCACTGACCAATCCGTTGCCAAGCTAGGAACAGGCTGATATGACTCGTTGTCTAGCGTGAGCAGTGTATTGAACAACTGAGGACTGAGCGTTTCAGTTGTAATACCGCTGTCGACCAGTTGAGGGTTGAAGGTAGAAGGGCCGTCTTGACCACAGTAAACAAATCCGCTTTGACGGATTTTGTCATGATCAAGTTCTTCACCGCACCCTGCGAGCAGGCCGAGGCTGACTATACCTAATGTAAACTGAATGAATGCTTTCATAGAAAGAACATGTGTCTGCGACAAAGCACAATGGAACTGTCCATTATGCCTTAAGATCCGATTAATTTACCACTATTTACCTAGTGTCACCAAAGTAAAAGTACAAATTTAGCTAAGATTGTTCAGATCATATTTACGAACCATGCCCCTTAACTGATGATAACTTAGGCCAAGAAGCTCCGCGGCTTTGCGTTGATTAAACTGGCTTTGATGTAGTGCCTCCCTCAGTATGAGTTGGTCTTGCTGTTCTTGCCACTGTTTGTAGTCGATAGGGAACTGAAACGATGTGGGTTCGGTAATCTCGGTCACTTCATCTTCTGAAGCTTTTGGTGCCCATGCAGATTGAAAAGGGTCGAAAATTAACTGGTCTATCTGTTCATCTTTTGTACCGTGTTGATAAACGGCTCTTTCAATGACATTTTTTAATTCTCGAACGTTGCCTGGCCATTGGTAGTCGAGCAAGCTTTGTTGAGCACTGGATGAAAAACCGACAAAGTACTCAAAACCGAGCTCTCTACACATCTTGATCGCGTAATACTCGGCTAACAGTAAGATATCTTCTTGCCTTTCACGCAAAGGAGGCAGATGAACCACATCGAAGGCAAGTCTATCTAATAGGTCAGGGCGAAAACTGCCTTCGTTAGCCATTTGTGGCAGATCTGCATTGGTCGCACACACAAGGCGAACATTGGCGTTCAGTAATTGGTGCCCTCCCACTCGCTCATATTGACCGTATTCAATCACTCGTAGCAGTTTTTCTTGAACGAGCAATGGTGCGGTGGCAAGCTCGTCTAAAAATAGTGTACCGTTTTCAGCACGTTCAAATCGCCCTTTATGACGCCCTTTAGAGCCAGTAAATGAGCCTTGTTCGTGGCCGAAAAGTTCCGAGTCAATGAGTCCTTCACTTAAGGTTGAGCAGTTGAGCGAGATTAACGGTTGGTCCCAACGCTTTGAAAGATAGTGCAGACGTTGAGCAATCAGTTCTTTACCTGTCCCTCGTTCGCCAATAATCAGTACGGGGCGATCAATCGCTGCGAGTTTAGAAACTTTGTCTAACACCGAGAGAAAAGCGGGGGATTCGCCGATCAGGTTCTGCTGCATGAATAGCTCCGTGGTTAAATTTACCAACTATAGGCTAAATTCATCACAATATGGTGTTGATTGCAAGGTGAGTTTTTTTAAATGTTTGATTTTAATTAATTTTAAGATTGGCACGCATCTTGGAATACATACTAGCAACACATCTATTTCCCTGAGTTATCCAGGTGATGACTTGATAGTAATACAGTAAGGAGCCTAGCCATGGGTATTTTCTCTCGATTCGCCGACATCGTAAATTCAAACATCAGCGCTCTACTCGACAAAGCTGAAGATCCAGAAAAGATGATTCGTTTAATCATCCAAGAAATGGAAGATACATTGGTTGAGGTACGCACCAACTCTGCAAAAGCGATTGCTGACAAAAAAGAGTTGGCGCGTAAAGTGGAGTCTGTTGAAGACTCGGTTGAAGAGTGGCAGCAAAAAGCGACGCTCGCTCTCACTAAGCAGCGGGAAGATTTGGCTCGTGCTGCTTTGATTGAAAAGCAAAAACTGCAAGACATGTTAAAGGGGTTACATGATGAGCAAACTCTGGTGGAAGAGACCATTGATAAGCTCACTGGCGAAATTAGCAAATTGGAAACCAAAATTACCGAAACTCGCGCCAAGCAACAAGCGTTAGCGATTCGTAGCCAAACGGCTTCCAATCGTCGCGATGTTCAAAAGCATCTGCATACGGCTCGCACTAGTGAAGCGATGGCTAAGTTTGAGCAGTACTCGCGTAAGATTGACGAAATGGAAGCCGAAGCTGACTTATATGCGAAGACAGGTAATGCGAAATCACTCGATCAAGAGTTCGCTGAGCTGCAAGCTCAAGATGAAATTGAAAAGGAGCTCGAAAAGCTCAAGCAGCAAATGGAAGAGAAAAAGTAATTCCGATTATATTTTGTTAAGTTAACTTAGGTAGATAGGTGTTGAACTGTGTCTATCTGCCTTTCACTAAGGAGTTATTTATGTCGTCTGCTTTTATCGCTGGTCCATTGATTGTCTTTTTGATTTTTGTGGCACCTTTGTGGCTTTTCTTGCACTACCGTAGTAAGAAAAATACGAATACAGGTTTGTCGCAGGAGGATTTGCAGCGTTTAGAGTCACTATCGCAAAAAGCGGCCAGTATGCAAAACCGAGTGGATACACTGGAGCGAATTCTCGATGCAGAGTCTCCAACTTGGAGACGTAGATATGAATAGAAGAGAGCTGTATCGAGATCCCGTCAACGGTAAACTGACCGGAGTTTGTGCGGGCTTAGCTAACTACTTTGCTCTTGAGGTTTGGCTAGTTAGGATTCTAGTCATTTCCGCTGCGTTACTTGGAGGCAGTTTTTTAGTACTGCTCGCGTACGTAGCGATGACCCTGATGATTGAGAAACAGCCAGCCAATTATGTGGAGTCAATCAAGGCCGAACAAGAGCACAAGCTAAAAAATAAGCCTTGGCAACAAGGGCAAACACCAGAGGTGTTGCTCAATACAATCGAAAAAGATTTTCATAAGTTAGAGAATCAGATCCGTGATATTGAAGCCTATGTGACCTCAGACACTTTTAAAGTCGACAAAGAGTTCCGATCTTTGTAATGACTCAAACTGCAAGCGTACTTTTGAATCTCAAGCCCCGAGTCTAAAGGCAGAGGTTCAAAAGTGCGACGTTTAACTTAAAAACCAAGCAAAGTATTAATTATTAAAATATTTTCCCTCATATCTATGGAAGAGGAGAAGGCATTCATCTATCTTTGTAACTAGTCGTTGCAAATGGATGAATGAATATGCGCAAATCTGTTTTCTTTCTTGCGGTAGCTGCGGTGATAAGTGGCTGCGGTAAGGAGCTCCCTCCTGTTCCTGAGCCGGATTCTCGACCCGCTAAGCTGTTTACGGTTTCCATTGGCAATGCTCAGTTTGAACGCTCTTTTCCTGCCACGTCAGAAGCCGGTGATAAAGCCGTTCTCGCATTCCGTGTTCCTGGTCAACTACAGTCTATCAATGTTGTTGCAGGGCAGCCCGTTAGTAAAGGCGATGTGTTAGCCTCTCTTAATTCAGATGAATATACCCTGTTAGAGAAGCAAGCACAGGCACAGTACCGACTGGCCGATGTCCAATATCAAAGATATAAAAAGCTGCGTGAAGACAAAGTCGTGTCCGAGCAAGACTTTGATGAAGCGAATGCAAAACGCAACTCAGCACGAGCAACATTAGAACAGGCGCAGGCCAATTTGCGCTATACCCGATTGGTTGCACCTTATGATGGCACCATCTCAATTGTTCCGGCAGAGGCTCATGAGTTCATCGCGGCAAAACAAGGTGTGATGAACATCCAAACGACTCAGTTGATGAAAGTGATCTTCCAGCTTCCAGACCACCTCCTCAATCGATTTGCTAGCGGTATTAACCTTGAAGCAAAGATGACCTATGACGCTTTCCCTGAGAGCGAGTACGAGCTGACTTTTCAAGAAATCGACACTGAAGCGGATTCAAAAACGGGCTCTTATAAAGTGACCATGGTAATGGAAAGACCTAACGATGTGGGTATTCTTCCTGGCATGTCAGGCAACATACATGTCACTGTGGAGTCCACAGGTGCAACGAGAATACCGCCTTCGGCCTTGATGGAAGAGGACGGCCAAATTTACGTTTGGCGTGTTGATTCTCAACGCATCGTCGAAAAGGCCAATATAGAGATTAACGATAAGCGACAAGTTCAGAGTGGCTTAAATGAAGGCGATCAGATTGTGATCTCCGGTGTGAATGGCATCTCTCCGGGCATTAAAGTTCGAGAATGGATTAAAGAGCGAGGTCTGTAACATGAAGCAGTGGTTTTATTTGTGTGCACTCTCGTCTGCTGCACTGGTCACGGGTTGTGGTGGTGAACCTCAATATGTGGATTTTGGGGATCCTAAGGTCAAGGTGTTAGAGCTAAACGAGCAACTTGTTAGTGAAGATCGCCTCTATTTTCCGGCTGTTGCTAACGCCGCGGAACGTTCTCATCTCAGCTTCCGTGTGGCTGGAGAAGTCAGCCAAGTTTATGTCAAAGAGGGAACTCGGGTTGCTAAGGGTGATGTCATTGCAGAGCTTGAACCCACCGATTATAAGCTTGAAGTCGATAACGCATCTGCTCGCTATAGCGTGATAGATAGCCAGTACAAGCGATCGAAGCCTTTGGTTGACAAAGGTTTACTAGCAAAATCGCAATTTGATGAGATTGCTGCTAACCGCCAAATTGCATACGCAGAGCTTGAGCTAGCTAAGTTACGTTTGTCGTTTACTAAGCTAACAGCGCCAGTGGATGGGATCATATCTCGAGTGAATGTCGATCAATATGAGAACGTCCAAGTTGGCCAACAGATTGTGAATATCCACACTACAGATAGTGTTGAAGTGCTGATACAACTGCCGGATCAACTGCACGCTAATCAGCCTACACCGGAGTCACTTGAAGGTATTGAAGCTGTGGTACGTGTTCCGACAGGCAATGAATATGTTGCGTCAATTAAAGAGTTCACGACTGAACCCGATCCAGCAACTGGAACGTTTACAGTGACGTTGTCACTTCCTATGCCTGAAGGGGAATTTATTCTAGACGGCATGGCCGTTGAGGTGACATCAAAAGGACAAGATGTCGGTCTTGAGTTTGTAGGGGGTATCCAAGTTCCGATTGAAGCGATATTCAATGCAGACGGCGATGATGTAGGTCGTGAAAACAAGTTTGTTTGGCTATTTAATGATGACGGTTCTGTTAGTAAACAGAAGGTTGTGACGGGAAAAGCCAACAAGGATTCAGTGCAAGTGTTAGATGGTTTACGTAGTAACGATACCGTAGTCGTTGCGGGTGTTTCTAGGCTAAGGGAAGGGATGAAAGTGCAGGTTGTTAAGCAGGAGACGAGTCAATGAGTGAACACAACAATAGCTCGTCTCAAGCTGACGAGAATGTAACGGGCATCGCAGCCTATTTTATCCGCAATCGGGTGATCAGTTGGATGATTTCACTGATCTTCTTGATTGGGGGGACGGCAGCTTTCTTTGGCCTTGGCCGTTTGGAAGACCCGGCTTTTACCATTAAAGACGCTATGGTGGTGACTTCCTATCCAGGTGCGACACCGCAACAGGTTGAAGAAGAGGTGACTTACCCGATTGAGAAGGCCATTCAGCAGCTGACTTATGTCGATGAAGTTAATTCTATTTCAAGCCGTGGCCTTTCGCAGATAACGGTTTCGATGAAGAATAACTATGGCCCGGACGATCTTCCTCAGATATGGGATGAACTACGCCGCAAGGTGAATGATCTAAAAGGCCAATTACCACCAGGGGTCAATGACCCTTCGGTTATCGATGATTTTGGCGATGTATACGGTATTTTGTTGGCGGTGACAGGTGACGGATACAGTTACAAAGAGTTGCTCGACTACGTCGACTATCTGCGTCGTGAACTCGAGTTGATCGACGGTGTAAGCAAGGTATCCGTCTCTGGTGAGCAGCAAGAACAGGTGTTTATCGAAATCTCGATGAAGCGCTTGAGCAGTCTTGGTGTGGCGCCGAACACTGTGTTCAATTTGCTCTCGACGCAAAATGTCGTGTCCGATGCAGGTGCAGTAAGAATTGGTGACGAGTATATCCGTATTCAGCCAACCGGTGAGTTCCAAAACGTCGATCAACTGGGTGATTTAATTATTACTGAGAGTGGCGCTCAAGGGCTTATCTATCTAAAAGACGTGGCGAATATTCAACGGGGTTATGTTGAAGTACCAAGCAATATTATCACTTTTAACGGCCATCTAGCCCTTAACCTGGGTGTCTCTTTCTCGCAAGGGGTCAATGTCGTTGAAGTTGGCAAACGCTTTGATCGACGTTTAGCTGAGTTGAAATATCAGCAGCCGGTTGGGGTAGAAATCTCGGAAATCTATAGCCAGCCAAAAGAGGTGGATAAGTCGGTAAGCGGCTTCGTGGTTAGTTTAGGTCAGGCGGTTGCTATCGTAATTATCGTCCTATTGTTCTTTATGGGGCTGCGCTCTGGTTTATTGATTGGTCTAATCTTGCTGTTGACGGTATTGGGTACCTTCATCTTTATGAAGTATTTTGCTATCGATCTGCAGCGGATTTCTCTGGGTGCTTTGGTTATCGCGCTTGGTATGTTGGTGGATAACGCCATCGTGGTGGTCGAGGGGATCCTCATAGGGACACAGAAAGGGCGGACGAGGATGCAAGCCGCCACCGATATTGTCACTCAAACAAAATGGCCGCTATTAGGGGCTACCGTCATCGCGGTAACCGCGTTTGCGCCAATTGGTTTGTCGGAAGATGCGACTGGTGAGTATTGTGGCACCTTGTTTACAGTGCTATTGATCTCTTTGATGCTGAGTTGGTTTACTGCGATTTCGCTTACGCCATTTTTTGCTGATATCTTCTTTAAAGGTCAAAAGTTTAAACAAGAAGGTGATGACAGTGACCCATACAATGGAATGATCTTTGTTGTTTACAAAGGCTTCCTTGAGTTTTGTATGAAGCGTGCATGGCTAACCGTCGTGGTGCTGATCGTTGGCTTAGCGGTGAGTATCGTTGGTTTTACTCACGTGAAACAGTCTTTCTTCCCATCTTCGACAACGCCTATCTTCCAAGCTGATATTTGGCTGCCTGAAGGTACAGATATTCGCGCAACCAACACTAAGCTGAAAGCATTGGAGTCATGGATTTCCTCTCAAGACGGCGTAGATCACGTGACAACGACTGCTGGTAAAGGTCTACAGCGCTTTATGCTTACCTACGCGCCAGAGAAGAGTTACGCGGCCTATGGTGAGATCACTACTCGTGTAGATAATTATGAACAGCTCGGTGCTTTAATGGAGAGCTTTAGGCTGCATTTAGAAGACAACTTCCCCGAGATTAACTACAAGCTTAAACAAATCGAGCTTGGACCTGGTGGCGGGGCGAAAATCGAAGCGCGAATTATTGGTTCCGACCCTACTGTCCTGAGAGGCATTGCTAAGCAAGTCGCAGATATCATGCATGCTGATCCAGCCGCGACCAATATTCGTCACGATTGGCGTGAACGCACCAAAGTGCTTGAGCCGCAGTTTAATGAGAGCCAAGCGCGCCGTTACGGTATTAGTAAGTCTGACGTGGATGAGTTCTTAGCGATGTCATTCTCTGGTCAGTCGATTGGTGTTTATCGAGACGGTACAACGTTGATGCCGATAGTGGCACGCTTGCCAGAAGACGAGCGTGTTGATATTCGCAATATCGAAGGGATGAAAATTTGGAGTCCGGCGCTGAGCGAATACATCCCATTGCAGCAAGT
>NZ_JATABG010000089.1:0-12672 GCF_036533755.1 Vibrio sp. M260118
AAAGCAAGTTAGAGCTCATTAAGCAGGTGTTTAAACAACAGTTCGTGATTGATGGTAAGGTAGTGTTTGCCAGTTGCTCTATTGGTGTCTCCATGTACCCGTCGGATGGTGACGAACCGGAAGAACTCATCTCTAAAGCCGATATCGTTTTGTACAAATCAAAAGCACGCAATAAGGGCGATGTACTCTTCTTCGACAAGTCGATTAATAAGCAAGTGCAATATGATTTCTTACTGGAGCGCGAGCTAAGGGGCGCGATCGAGCGAGATGAGCTATCAGTGAGTTATCAACCTCAAGTCAACGCAAAAACAGGGAAACTGTACGGCGTTGAGAGCTTATTACGCTGGCACAATCCGCAGCTAGGTCATGTCTCTCCGCTCGAGTTTATATCGTTAGCCGAGGAAATCGGCCTGATAGGACAAATTGGAGACTTTGTTTTAAATAGAGCATGTGAAGAGTTTGCACGTCTATTTCCTTCACCCCAGCACAGCTCCGTTTTGTCCATCAATATATCGCCTATGCAACTACGAGACAGCGCTTTCATTAGCAAACTCAAAGAAGCTGTATCTAAAAACCAACTTCCCAACAACCGCGTTACTCTCGAAATCACCGAGAACGTACTAATCAGTGATTTGGAGACCGTGACACCCATCATTACCCAAATCAAAGAACTCGGTTTCACCATTTCACTCGACGATTTTGGTACTGGTTATTCATCTCTAAGCTACCTTAGTAATCTTCCCCTTGATGAGCTAAAAATAGACCGCCACTTTGTCGACAAAATGCTCAGTTCTAAACAGAGTGATTCATTGGTCAAAGCCATTCTTGCTATCGCTCAATCTGCCAAAATGCGAGTTGTCGCTGAAGGTGTTGAAACAGAAGCGCAGAAAACTGTACTGGTCGATTATGGATGTGATGTTTTGCAAGGCTATTTGATCGAACGCCCCATGCCTATTGAACAACTTGCTAGTAAATATGGTCAAGAGCAATAGCAAGCGAACTGTTAATAGCGACTGTTCACTGACTACTTTTTAGGTATGTTGCCACTGTATGTTTATCTAGTTTAAGACATCCATGATTCTACCGCTTCCTTAATTAATCACTTGTTTAAATATTGATTAATTTATGTCATACCAGATATTTAGGCGACACCCTATAATTAATCATATGTTTAATAAGGTTGGAGAGTGTCTCGCAATGACAACGAGAAAAGCCGGTCGCCCCACTAACAGCATCGATGCGCGTGAAAAACTCATTTTTCATGCACGCGAGCTATTTACGGTCATGCCTTATGAAAAAGTATCAACTCGACTAGTTGCCCGTAAAGCAGGCGTCAACGTAGCCATGATTCGTTACTACTTTGGGAACAAAGAGGGGCTATTCGAAACCATGATTCGCGAAACCATGGCGCCAATGAAAAGGCAGATGGCTCTCTTGCTCCAAGACAGTTCGCAGAAAAACTTCCTCGACTTAATGAGGACCTATTACCGTGAGATGATCAAGGTTCCTCAATTCCCGCGTTTGGTCGCTCAGGTCATGCATATGCCGCAATCAGACATCCAACGGAAATTGCTAGAAAAAGTCTTTATCGACATTAGCCAACCGATGCAGAATGTCATGTTCGATAAGTTGGTCGAGAGCAAAATTCTAAGACCCGATGCAGACCCTAAACTGTGTAAAGTCTCTTATATCAGCTTGATGGTGTTTCCATTTATCGCTCCGCCGTCACTGCTAGCTGTACACGGGATAGAACTCGATGAAACGTTTCTCAGCCAGTTGCTAGAACACAATATCAACTTAATGAGCCACGGATTTCTAAGCACCACCGACCATCAGGACAATCACTATGAAAATCAATAAGAAACTTCTATTTTTTCCAGCCCTTGCCGTCGGTGTTGTTGCGCTCGTACTAGCGATAAGCTTAAAGCCAGACTTACCCGTCAAACCAGCAGGGGATCGCGCTAGATTAGTAGAAACCAGGCCGTTAGAACTACGCTCAATGGCCCCTATTGCTATCGGTTTTGGTAAAATCAAACCCAAAATCGAATGGAAGGCAATTTCTGAGGTAACCGGTAAAGTTGTTTATCGCCACCCTATGCTGGATAAGGGACAAATACTTCAAGCCGGGACAGAAATCCTACGTATTGACCCGCTCGACTACGAACTAAAACTTGTTCAAGCTCAAGCCGACTTGAAATCCGCTCAAACCTCTTTAGCTAAACTGAGCCAAGAGGAACTCAATCTTAAGCAGACTCTTAAGATCGAATCAAACCGTTTGGTGATTGCCAACAAAGAACTTGAACGTAAACAAAATTTACGCAAGAAGGGGCTGACTTCTCAGTCGGATGTCGATCAACAAGAACAAAGCGCCTTGTCTCAGCGCAAGTTGGTACTTGATATCGAAAACCAAATTGGCCTGATGCCCGATGAAAAACGTGTCGCTGAAGCTTTGGTCAAAGTCAACACTTCTAAAGTTGAAGAAGCACAGCGTTCTCTAGAAAAAACCATCATCACACTCCCTTATGATCTGCGTATCGCTAGCGTTGAAATTGAGAAAAACCAAGTCGTTAACCTGCAACAAACTATGGTAACCGCGCATGGTATGGATGTGATGGAAGTGGAAGCCCAGCTCTCAATTCATGACATGCAAACACTGGCGTCGAGTATTGGCGAGTTTACCCGTGATGAGTCTAGTATTCCGCAACCAAATATGACCTTTATCAACGCTCACATTGAGCTTAGCAGCGGAAATCTAAAAGCAGAATGGCCTGCAAAAGTAAGCCGCATCAGTGAAACGGTCGACCCAAACCAAGCGACTGCTGGTATCATTCTCGAGATTCAACAGGACTATCGCAACCTCAACCCTGACTCAGTCCCACCATTAGTAAACGGTATGTTTGTGCGCGCGTTTATCGAAGGCCAAGAAAACCCTAGTTGGGTCGTTCCAGAGCGCGCGCTGCACGGTGATAAAATCTATTTGATGGATGAGAACAACAAACTTTTGATTAAACCAGCAAGCGTATTATATCGCCGTGACAATCAAGTCATCATTGATGGAGAGTTTAGCCAAGGTGACAAGCTTATCCTCAACGACCTACTCCCGGCGATTAATGGCATGCTGTTGAAAGAAGCTAAAACATCGGATGTGGAGGCTGAACTATGATTCGATTTTTCGCCAAGCACCCGACAGCAGCTAACTTGCTAATGCTGGGTTTACTGGTATTGGGCTTAAGCTCATTACCAACCATTAAGCGTGAAACTTTTCCTGAGTTCGCACCTCCTTACATCATGGCCGGCGTCGTATATCCGGGAGCGTCTCCACAAGAAGTTGAAGAAAGCATTTGTGTTCGTATGGAAGATGCCGTCGACGGTCTAGCGAATATTAAAGAGACTCAATGTGAAGCCGTAGAAGGCTCAGCACGGCTAATCTTAAAGCTAAACGATAAAGCCGATATCGGCCGCATGTTGGTCGATGTACAAACTCAAATCAACTCAATCAACGACTTCCCTCAAGAGATCGAATCGCCAATCGTACAAGAACTTGATTGGAACGAACCTGTCGTTGACGTTGCGATCACCGCAGACACCACATGGCCAGAACTAAAAGCTTATGCAGAGCAGCTTAAACGAACGTTAAAACTTGACTACAATGTCTCATTGGTTGACGTGGCAGGTTTTTCTGACCACCAATTTCGTGTAGAGCTAGATTCTCAAGCCATGCGTCAACTTGGACTGAGTGTGGGTGATATCGCGACACAAATTGGTCGTCAAAACATTAAACTACCAAGCGGCAACGTTGAGACGCCAGACAAAAACTTCTTGATCCGCTTTGACGAAAGACGCGTTACCCCGCAAGAGCTCGAAAACATCGTGGTGGGCTCTGGTCCAAACGGGTCACTGATTCGACTTAGAGACATCGCCACCATTACAGACCGTTTCGAGTTGGATGAGCAAAAAGTTCTCTTTGATGGCCACCCTTCTGCCCTGCTTAAAGTCAGTAAAAACAAAGAGGACGATGCGCTACGAATCAAAGACCGTGTCGAGCAATTTGTTACTGAGCAACAAGCGATTGCACCCGATGGCGTCAAACTTGAGCTGACCAACGATATCTCTTCCGTTCTATGGGATCGCCTAACCATGATGGTACGCAATGGCTGGCAGGGTATCGTGCTGGTATTCGCGACCATGTGGCTGTTCTTCAGTCTGCGTTACTCATTTTGGGTTGCAGCGGGATTGCCAGTTGCCTTTTTAGGTGGCCTATTCTTAATGGCTCAACTTGGGTTATCCATCAACATCATGTCTCTAGTCGGTCTTCTAATGGCGATTGGTATTATGATGGATGACGCCATTGTTATCGCCGAATCTATCGCTGCCCATTTAGATCGCGGAGAAGACGTCGACAACGCCGTAATCAAAGGCGTGAAGAAAGTTCTGCCCGGGGTTATCTCATCCTTTTTAACTACGGTATGTATCTTCGGTAGCCTGCTGTTTTTGCAAGGCGAAATGGGCGCAGTACTAAAAGCGGTCCCGCAGGTGCTTATCCTGGTTTTGACACTAAGTTTGGTCGAAGCATTTTTAATTCTGCCTAATCACCTTTCGCATTCTTTACATAAAGAGAAGAAAGAGAAGCCACCAGCGAAGTTTAAACAAAACTTACTCGCCCGATTTGAACATTTCCGCAATACCACCTTAGTCCGCGCAGTGGAAAAAGTGGTCGAATTACGTTACGCGTTTTTGGGTGGTGTCGTCGCGCTACTACTTATCTCAATCGCGACTCTCGCGGGGGGTATACTAAAATTCCAACCCTTCCCTGAGCTAGACGGTGATATTGCCGAAGCGAGAGTCATCTTACCTCCAGGATCGTCTCTCTCTCAAACCGAAGCAGTGGTCGATAGAATCATCGCCTCCGCGCAAAAGTTAGACAAACATTGGACAAAAAACTACGAGGATGGTGTTCCGCTTGTTGAACATATCACTAGCCAGTTTAATGCAAATGCTGATGCGAATGAGTCCGGACCTCACATAGCAACCGTTAGGCTTGATCTCTTGGGTGCCGAAAGCCGTAACACACTGATCGACAATTTTATTGCTGCGTGGCGAGAAGACGTCGGCGAACTCGCTGATCCAGTTTCACTGGTTTTCAAGCAGCCGACAATGGGGCCTGGAGGACGCGCAATTGAGATCCGGGCCAAACACGACGACCTAGAGGCATTAAAAGCCGCTTCGATTGATATCCAACAGTACCTCAACGAGTTTGATGGCGTTCACGGTGTGCTCGACGACATGCGCATGGGTAAAGAGGAGGTATTAGTTAAGCTACGCCCCGGTGCGGAAACTTATGGCATCAACGGTCAGCTTATTGCGAATCAACTGCGTGCCGCCTTCTTTGGTCAAACAGCTGATGAGATCCAAGTTGGCGTCGAAAACATCTCTATCGAAGTGCGATTAGACAAAGTTCAGGCGGGTGATCTACAACAGTTAGCCAACTTCCCAATCATTATGAGTGACGGTAGCCAAATCCCACTAGCAACCATTGCGACATTGGATTTCCAACGTAATTACGTGCGAATCCAACGCATCGACGGCTTACGGACCATTAGTGTGTTCGGTGACGTTGACAATACCAAAGCGAACTCCACCGCGATCATTAACCAGTTCCAACGTGACGAAGCATCTAGGCTTATCGCCAAGTACCCCGGTCTACGTTTTGACTTTGAAGGAGAAGCTAAGGATACAGCAGAAACTGGCGCCTCTATGGGCAAAGGCTTCTTACTTGGCCTGTTTGGTGTATTCGCGATATTAAGCTACCAATTCCGCAGTTACTTAGAACCCGTGGTGGTCATGCTAGCCATTCCTCTCGCCTTTATTGGTGTAGTTTGGGGCCATATCTTACTCGGTCACTCCCTAAGTATGCCAAGTATGATGGGCTTTGTATCGCTAGCAGGTATCGTAGTGAATGACTCGATACTTCTGGTCCAGTATATTCGCCACCATGTTGATGAAGGAGACAGCGTTCATGACTCGGTAGTTAAAGCGAGCCGCGAGCGTTTCAGGGCAGTATTCCTCACTTCAATGACCACTGCTGCCGGACTACTCCCGTTACTTACCGAATCCAGTTTGCAAGCACAAGTTATTCAACCTCTGGTTATCTCGATTGTTTTCGGTATTTTCGCTTCTACCTTGCTAGTGCTGTTTATGATTCCAGCAGCCTATGCAGTACTCGCTGATTTTGGCTTAGTCCATAAGCACGAAAAGATATAATCAAACCAACCTCGCCCCTAGTCATCACTAGGGGCTAGGTTTAATCGAAGAGTTACATGTAACCTCCAATTAATTTTCAAAACTACTGTTCTGCAACCTTGTGGGGGTTGGTTCCAGGAAGTTTTCGCTTACACCAATTTAAGATAGCTTTTATATCTTCTAATATTAGGTACAAACACGGTACCAACACGAGTGTTAGCAAGGTTGCAAACAGCACAGCAAACCCAAGAGCAACAGCCATTGGAATGACAAACTTGGCTTGTAAGCTAGTTTCAAACATTATCGGTAGTACGCCAACAAAAGTGGTGATTGAGGTTAACGTTATGGCTCTGAAGCGAGCACAACCGGCTTCAACAACCGCCTCTTTTATCGATGCACCTTTTGCTCGAACCTGGTTTACGTAATCGGTCATAACTAGTGAGTCATTAACGACAACCCCTGCCGCGGCTATTAATCCAAACGTAGACATCATGCTAAGATCTAGCCCAAACCAATAATGGCCCCATATCGCCCCCGTTAAACTAAACGGAATAACCGACATAATAATGAGCGGCTGCGTGTAACTCTTTAGCGGAACGGCGAGCAATATGTAAACGACAATCATACCCGCGATGAAGAAGATTATCTGTTCATCTTGCTGAGCTTGTTGTTCCTCTATCGTTCCTCCTAGCTGACTCTTAACGCCTGGGTAAGAAGCAAGAATACTAGGAATAACTTCGCTGTTTATCTGCTCTACGATCTGATTTGGTTCAACTAGCTCCTCATCTATCGAACCATAAACATAGACGCTTCTAAAGCCACCCTCACGACGGATGCTACTGACGCCAGGCTTTTGGTTTATCTCAACGACATCGCCCAGCATCACTTTCTTACCCTCTGCAGTCGTAATCACGGCATAACGAAGCGATGAAAACGCTTCTCGAGTCAGTTGAGGGTAGCGAACCATGACTTTTATCTCTTCGCCATCACGCAGAACACGCTGCGCCTCTCCGCCGTAAAAACTACCACCGACCTGAGTCGCGATATCAAACAAATCTAGTCCTAGGTCATACGCAACCGGAGCCAGAGAAAGCAATACTTCTTGGCTGCCGGAGTCTATCGATGAGGAGATATCGAATAACCCAGCTTGCTGTTGTAGTTGAACAATTAACTCTCGCCCCGCTGCATTTAAGCTGTCTATATCCGAACCATAGAGCAAGAAACCAAATTCATCACCTTTTTCGTCATCGTTGACATTGTCAGACACGTTGAGCATTTTAAGCCCAGGAATATTTGGTATGCGCTCACGCCAGCGCCTTGCAAGCTCAAACGTATTAAACGGCCTTAACTCTTCGTCAACCAGTGGGATGACCAATTGGCCTTCTTTGCGGCCTTGACTGAACGTTAGGATATCGCGCAACATGCTCTGCCCCGTCTCCTGCTCAATTTCCGCATCAATCTCCAGCACCGTTGATTCAACAAGTTTCAACGCATCAATCGTCTGCTCACTCGAGACGTTGTCATTCATCACTAACTTAATGCTCGGAAAATCGTGGGGCACTTTAGGCGAAGGGACAATCCTCACGTAGTTCGACATCACCATAGCAACACTTAAAATCAGCAAACTAGCAAAGCCTGCGAATACGCTCCATCGCCAATGGGTACAACGTTGCACGAACTTCTTATATGGGCCATTTATAACGGCAAAGAAGCGAGTATTGAATCGATCACGCCAACTGCCTTTTTTGATCGGCTTAAACTTCGAATGAGCCAAGTGCGAAGGTAGAATCAGTTTCGACTCAATTAAGCTAAAGAAGAGACATAGAATCACAATCGAAGCGATACCGAAAAAGAAAGCTCGCTCGATCCCTTTCGACATTAAAAACGGCGCAAAAACAGCCATAGTCGTTAAGACACCAAAGGTGGCAGGAGTGGCGACACGTTTAACACCTCGTACGACATTCTCAACACCACTACCCGTTTTTTCAATTTCACTATAGGCACTTTCACCAATAACAATGGCATCATCGACGACGATACCAAGCACCATAATAAAGGCGAACAGTGAAATGATGTTGATACTAACCCCGATGGCCGGCATCAGCATAACAGCACCTAAGAAACACACGGGTAGCCCGACCATAACCCACATCGCCAGTTTAACGCGCAAAAACAAACTCAACATCAAGGCGACCAGCACCGCTCCTTGCAGTAGGTTTTTAAGCATCATGTCTAAGCGTGCGTTGAGGTAGTACGTCATGTCGACTAATGTTTTTATTTGGAGATCAGACGGCAAGGTTTTGTTTTTTTGCTCAATGTAAGTTTTTACCGACTCAGCTACCGTCACCATATTTTGGTCTTTGGTCGCCTTCACAGAAAGATACATAGCGTTTTGACCAGAGTACTTGAAGTATCGATCATCCTCAGTAAAGCCGTCTTTTATCGTCGCAATGTCTTGCAGTAAAACCTTCCCGCCATTTGCACCAATTTTGACCGGAATATCCCTGAACTCCTCCCCACTATAATATTGGTTCTCAATGCGTACTGATATCATCCCAGCGTTAGTTCTCACTTCTCCGGCCGAGTAGTTGGCCGAATAGCGCTGAATCGCCTTGCTGACATCATTTAAAGTCAGATTGTATTTACGTAATACTCTCGGTTCGACTTCCACCGCAATCTCATATTCAGGGGCGCCTAACTCAACCAACGCAACATTGTTAAGTTGCAACAGCTCATCTTCAATCTGCTTGGCAATAGGTTTAAGCTCGAGCAAAGTACGATCGCCAACTAACGCCATTTCGATGACATCTTGACGCCACTCATATTGATAAACCTGTATCGGCTCCATTGCATCAGGGAAGTTAGAAGTTGAATCGACTTTTTGCTTCACTTTATCTAGGACAGCATCTATATCTTCATCAACATCAATTTCTAACTCGATGTTGCCACTACCGCGATAAGCCGATGACACCGCCTTTTTTATCCCAGTCACATCCTTCAAGGACTCTTCGAGCTTGATAAGAATACTCTCTTCAATCTCTTGAGGTGATGCTCCCGGGTACTGAGCGCTAACATTGATATAGTTCACTTCAATGTTGGGAAACATTTGACGCTGAATAAAAAAGAAGCTCACGGTACCGATGATTAATATAAACACCATCAGCAAGTTTGCCGCCACAGAGTTATAAGCGAAATAGGCAATGAGCCCTTTCTGTTTGGTCTGTTCCATGCTGGGTCCCTACATATTTGATAGACGTTCGTCTATTTTCACTTCAACCCGTAGCCCTTTTTGAGGATATTCAGGCACTGTCAGCACAATGCGATCATCTTCTTTTAAGCCCTGATTAATCAGCATGAACTCTTTCTCTGCCCTTAATACGTTGACTAATCGAGGCTCTAATTGGTCATCATCGTTAACAACCCAGACTTGTTGGTTGTTGACCAATTCTTGTGGTAGGCGATATATATGCTTTAGCTCTTTACCAGCAAACTGGACCTCAACGTAAGAGCCAAACTTGATCGAGGCCTTATCGCTATCGATCGCATAAGGATTATCAACCCTAACCACCATATTTATCATTCGTGTACTGCTATCAATCACACCAAGGTCGCGGTCAATGGAGCCCTCTCTAAGCGTATTCTGGATGCCTCGTTGCATAACTTTTGCGGGAATACCTGCATACTCCTTGGGTAGAAAGGCACTATCAAAGCCCGCAATGGGAATGTGAATCTCACCAGCTTCAACATTGTTTAGTATTGCAACTTGCGCACCCGCTGACACGAACTGCCCTACACCAATTTGCTTTGACACCACTAACGCATCGTAAGGGGCAACGACTTTACAGTTTTGTAGATCGCGCTTAGCGCGTTTAAGTGCAGCCTGAGCAGACTTAACTTGAGCTTCGGCACTAAGCAATTGAGGTTTACGCAGGTACAAATCTGTCACCTGCGTCTGGGGCAATTTCTTCGCCTGACGTTTCGCCACTTCCGCCTTAGCTTTCTCTTCAATCAACGCCGCTTTTGCGCTTGCCAATTGAGCTTGAGCTTGCAAAACTGCCGCTTGGTAGTTGTCGCTCTCGATACTAAACAGAACCTCACCACGCTTGACGATACCACCGACGACAAAGTCGGGATGCCAACTGACCACTTCACCGGACACTTGTGCTGACAATTGAGTGACCTCGACAGGTTGAAGTTCCCCATGACTCGTAATCACCACTTTATGGTCGCTAAAAGAAACTGGTGAAACATTGACTATGGGAGGAGCTTTAGGTGGTTTATTCTCTACAGACTCAGGGGCACTGGAGGCGATAGCAACATAGCCAGCGTATGCTCCTCCTAAAATGGCAAAAGGCAATAACCAACGTAACGGCTTAATCGTCATGAGAAATCCTTGTTTTCTATTATCATTATATGTGTACGTGTAGATAGAGATTCGACTGCGACTAGTTTATGGTGAAATTTACCACCACAACGATAGAATTGAGATTCATAACCACGACTTAAGTTAGGAGGGTTAGGATGGGCCACGTATACCTTTTCGATTGGGGAGACACCTTGATGGTCGACTTTCCTAATCAACCAGGAAAAATGTTTCTCTGGCCTCATGTTGAGGCAGTAAAACAAGCCGAAGAAACGCTAAAGAAACTGAGTAAAAAGCACACGATATACGTTGCTACTAGCGCCCAAGAGTCGAGCGAAACGGACATACAACGCGCGTTTGAAAGAGTCGGTCTCGACCCCTATATTAATGGCTACTTTTGTAAAGCTAACTTAGGGCTTGAGAAGAACAGTTGTGATTTTTACCGTGCCATCCTCAGCTCGCTTAATGTGGAACCAAGGCAGGTGACCATGGTTGGCGATACCTTGGAGACAGATGTTTATCCTGCACGTAACGCTGGGTTAAACACGGTTTTCTACAACCCAAACCAACAACCAACCGAGCCAGATGTCGTCACGATTAATCATCTTACAGAATTGTTATGTCGTGACTAAAAAAGGCTTAGTGTTTTGCTAAGCCTTAGTTATGAATATACAAGACTATCCTGTTGTGGCTTGGGGTTGATACCTGCCCGGTTTGTGGTTCATCGCCAAAATCAAGTTAGTAGCAATTGCACCTACCACGGATAACATAATCAGAGAAATATCAACGATAAACAGCGACATAACCACAATGGTACAGTCAAGAGCCATCTGAACTTTTCCTGCACGGATGCCAAAGCGCTCTTGCAAAAACAGCGCGAGAATATTAAAACCACCCAAACTCATTTTATGGCGGAAGATAACCAACATACCAATGCCAATCATCCCCCCACCAAGTAGCGCGGCATAAAAAGGATCGATACGAGCAATTTCAATCACATGATGTAAGTGGTCGACAGCGAAAGAAACTATCGTCACAGCAACGAAAGTATTGAGTGTAAATCGCCAGCCCATTCGAGTCACTGACAACAGATAAAATGGCAGATTCAAGGCGAAGAATACCTGACCAAAACTAAAATCACTGACCTTAGTCAGAAAGATAGCCAGCCCTGCGGTTCCGCCTGTCAATAGCCCTACTTTGTTAAAAAAGATAACACCCAACGACACTAAAGCACTACCTAAAATTAGCGCGAGAAGGTTCTCTCGCACACTATGTTCTTTATCCATTTTAGACTTCCTATCCCTTAACGATTCACAAATGAGGGTGAATCAAACCTGCATAAAATGTCGATATTCAGCATGGAAGTCTAGGCTTAACGCCAAATCGCTTGTTTAAATAGTGTTAATCAAAATTTACACTAAGCTACTGTTTGTTTCTTTGCACTGAAAACTCAATGACTTTTGTTGCTGCCTCAAGATTTTTCAGCTCGTCAAACTCGCCTTGCACCTGGTCTTTGCACTCTTTCTGCACATACATAGCTTTGTCTGCGATACATAGAAGGTCGTCTTTTGTAATGCCTTGATCTGGATAGCAGGCAATACCAATGCTGGAGCCAACGTTAAGTGTACGTCCATCAAACTCTAATGGGGCGCTAATCGCCGTTGAAAGCTGATCTATCTTTCTTGGGACACCCTCCAAGGTATCTAAAAGATCCAAACAAACGACAAACTCATCACCACCTATCCTCCCGACGATATCAGACTCTCTAACACAGCCTGTAAGGCGCTTAGCAACTTGCACCAAAACATGGTCGCCAGCATCATGACCATAGCTGTCATTGACTTCTTTGAAGTCATCAAGGTCAATAAACAGTATGGCTAGCTTATGCCCAGAACGTCTTGCCTTGGTGATGGATTGATCCAGCTGCTTATCAAACGCTCGTCGATTCAAAAGGTTCGTAAGAGGATCATGTTCTGACAAGAATAATAACTGCTCTTGTTTGTGCTTAAGTTGTTTAGTCTGACGTGTAATTTCATTTTCCAACTCCTGTTTGGTAACCGTCGATTGGC
>NZ_JATABG010000090.1:0-10648 GCF_036533755.1 Vibrio sp. M260118
TCGGCAAGTCCTTTTGTCGATAGACGGGATACTAATGTCGCGAAGCGGCATGTGAATGGGAAACCCAACATTGAACTCACATACCAAAATTACATTAATCAGCTTAGTTCTTCCTCAATGCCCTGTTTTACAAGACAGTTGCATTACTGAACCTTGATTTAGTCTCTTAATATTCAATCCATCCTCGATGGATCGTTCTCTCGTACGCGCTATTTAGACAACTCGCTGCGAGGTTTGCTGTACCCTCAAATCCGTTCTGATTGAGGGAGAGAACACTATTTCAAGGGATTTAATGATGAGCACAGCCTTTGAAGTCGATAACGCTGTAATTGACACCGCTATCGCAACACCTTTTTCAACTCAGATTCCAGTATTGGAAGGAACGTACGATCTTACTCCTGACCAGATCTTGCTGGACCAAGAGCAACACGAATCTGAAGTTCGATCATACCCACGTCGATTACCTATTGCGATTAAACAAGCGTATGGTTGTTTAGTCGAAGATACGCGTGGTCAAATTTTCCTAGATTGCCTTGCGGGTGCGGGTACATTGGCTCTGGGGTACAACCATCCAGAGATCAACCAAGCGCTAAAAGAACAATTGGATTCTGGTTTGCCATACCAGACGCTCGATATCGCAACCTCAGCGAAAACGCATTTTATTAAGTCTGTTAAAGGCTTTTTACCGCAAGAGTTGAGCGACAACTGTGTGATCCAGTTCTGTGGTCCTTCTGGCGCGGATGCGGTTGAAGCGGCAATCAAACTGGCAAAGCAGACAACTGGTCGCAACACCATGTTCGCTTTCCGCGGTGCTTACCACGGCATGACGAACGGCACCATGGGAATGATGGGTAACTTGGGCACCAAAGCACGTCGCACTGGCTTGATGTCAGACGTCCACTTTATGCCATTCCCTTACGATCTGCGTTGTCCATTTGGTCTAGGTGGCGATGAAGGCGCGAAATCGGGCATTCGTTATATTGAACGTCTTTTGAACGATGATGAAGCAGGGATCATGAAGCCTGCAGCGATCGTTGTAGAGCCAGTGCAAGGTGAAGGTGGTGTTATTCCTGCTCCTGCATTTTGGCTACGTGAGTTGCGTCGTATCTGTGATGATCACGGTATCCTACTAATTTTTGACGAAATTCAATGTGGTGTAGGTAAGTCTGGCTACAACTTCGCATTCGAAGAAGCAGGCATTGTCCCTGATATTCTGTGTTTGTCGAAAGCGATTGGCGGCGGCTTGCCGATGTCGCTACTTGTGATCAACAAGCAACACGACACATGGAAGCCAGGTGAACACACCGGTACTTTCCGTGGCAACCAACTAGCGATGGTGTCCGGGGCGAAAGCACTCGAAATCATCCAGCGTGATAACCTTGTCGAGCATGCAAACGTTGCAGGCCAGTACCTACGTTTTGGCCTTGAGAGCATTCAAAAGCGCGTCAACTGTATTGCAGATGTACGCGGCAAAGGTTTGATGCTTGGCGTTGAGATTAAACATCCAAGTGGCGAGCTAAACAAGTTTGGTGAGCCTTTGTCAGATGGCCAGCTTACTCTTGCGATTCAACGTGCGGCGCTTGAACGTGGATTGATGGTAGAAAAGGGCGGTCGCGACGGTTCGGTGATTCGTTTCCTTCCACCATTGATTATCTCTTTCGAGCAAATTGACTTTGCACTGCGCGTACTGGAAGATGCGATCATCGCTGCAGGCGGGAGCAACGTTGAAGCAGACCCACAAGAAGAGTGGAAGAAGCACTTCATTCAAACTGGTGAGCTAGGCGGTACTGAGTTTGCCTCAGTAATGAATCACACCACAGCCGCGATGAAGTCAGTATTCGAGCAGGTGGACGCGCCATACTCTGGTATGGATCCAAAACTGCTCGAAGCGGCGATTAACGCTGTCGATCTGGACAACAAAAACGCATCGCTAAAATCTGTAATTGATGAAGCAGCAGAGCTTGTTGCGAAGAATGCGATTTTCACTCAGCACCCAGATTGCATTGCTCACCTACATACACCGCCTCTTATGCCAGCAGTCGCGGCAGAAGCCATGATTGCAGCATTGAACCAATCAATGGATTCATGGGATCAAGCGTCGTCTGCGACTTACGTAGAGCAAAAGGTGATTAACTGGCTGTGTGACAAGTACGAACTTGGTGAAAAATCGGACGGCATCTTCACTAGCGGCGGCACACAAAGCAACCAAATGGGCTTAATGCTGGCTCGTGATTGGATTGCTGACAAGCTAAGCGGTCACTCTATTCAGAAGTTGGGTCTTCCAGATTACGCAGACAAACTGCGCATTGTGTGCTCTAAGAAATCACACTTCACGGTTCAAAAGTCAGCATCTTGGATGGGGCTAGGTGAGAAAGCCGTGATGACCGTCGATGCGAACGCTGACGGTACAATGGACGTAAGCCAATTAGATCAAGTTCTAACTCAGGCAAAAGCAGAAGGTTTGATTCCATTCGCGATTGTTGGCACTGCGGGGACGACCGATCACGGTGCGATTGACGAACTTGATTTCATTGCTGATATGGCAGCGAAACACGAAATGTGGATGCATGTTGACGGCGCTTATGGTGGTGCATTGATTCTTAGCAGTCACAAATCACGCCTGAAAGGTGTAGAGCGAGCACACTCGATCAGTGTCGACTTCCACAAATTATTCTACCAAACAATCAGTTGTGGCGCGTTGCTGGTGAATGATAAGTCGAACTTTAAGTTCTTGCTTCACCATGCTGACTACCTAAACCGTGAACACGATGAGCTACCAAACCTGGTGGACAAATCTATCGCAACGACGAAGCGATTTGACGCATTGAAAGTCTTTATGACGATGCAAAACGTCGGGCCTAAAGCGCTTGGTGATATGTATGATCACTTGTTGGCACAAACTAAAGACGTTGCTGAGATGGTTCGTGCACATGATCAGTTCGAGCTTCTGGCTGAACCAGCACTTTCAACGGTTCTTTTCCGAGCAACCAATGTGTGTGCCGATCTTGATGAACTGAACAAAGCGTTGCGCCTTGAAGCGTTGACTCGCGGTATTGCAGTTCTCGGTGAAACCATCGTTGATGGTCAAACCGCACTTAAATTTACGATTTTAAACCCTTGTTTGACGACAGCGGATTTTGAATCTTTGCTTTTGAAAATTAACACGCTAGCGGCTGAGCTAGCTTAATAAAGGTAACGGAAAACTATGGCTATTCTACAGATTGGTGCAGGTGGTGTTGGTTGGGTTGTTGCACACAAAGCGGCACAAAACAACGACGTTCTAGGAGATATTACTATCGCGTCTCGCACGGTTGGTAAGTGTGAAAAAATCATCGAATCGATTCAGAAGAAAAATAACCTGAAAGATGCATCTAAGAAACTCGAAGCACGCGCAGTGAACGCTGATGATGTCGATGCACTCGTTGCTCTTATTAACGAAGTGAAGCCAGATCTTGTGATTAACGCAGGTCCTCCTTGGGTTAACATGACCATTATGGAAGCATGTTACCAAGCGAAAGTTTCATACCTAGATACATCAGTAGCCGTTGATCTCTGTTCTGAAGGTCAGCAAGTGCCAGAGGCTTACGACTGGCAGTGGGGTTACCGTGAGAAGTTCGAACAAGCGGGCATCACAGGTATTCTAGGTGCGGGTTTCGATCCAGGCGTGGTGTCGGTATTCGCAGCGTACGCTGTGAAGCATCTGTTTGATGAAATCGATACGATCGACGTTATGGACGTAAACGCAGGCGATCACGGCAAGAAGTTCGCAACTAACTTTGACCCTGAAACCAACATGCTTGAGATCCAAGGTGACTCTTTCTACTGGGAAAACGAGCAGTGGAAACAAGTGCCTTGTCACTCACGTATGCTTGAGTTTGATTTCCCTAACTGTGGTACTCATAAAGTATATTCAATGGCGCACGATGAAGTTCGTTCAATGCAAGAGTTCATTCCAGCAAAACGCATTGAGTTCTGGATGGGTTTCGGTGACAAGTACCTAAACTACTTCAACTGTATGCGCGATATCGGTCTACTTAGCCCAGATCCGCTAACGCTTCACGATGGTACCGTTGTACAGCCTCTACACGTACTTAAAGCACTATTGCCTGATCCAACGTCACTCGCACCGGGCTACACTGGCCTAACGTGTATCGGTACTTGGGTACAAGGTAAGAAAGACGGTAAAGAGCGTAGCGTGTTTATCTACAACAATGCTGACCACGAAGTGGCGTATGAAGATGTTGAGCACCAAGCGATTTCATACACGACAGGTGTTCCTGCAATTACTGCGGCACTCCAGTTCTTCCGCGGTGAGTGGGCAGACAAAGGCGTGTTCAACATGGAGCAGCTAAATCCAGACCCATTCCTAGAGACAATGCCAAGCATCGGTTTAGACTGGCACGTTCAAGAGCTAGAAGCTGGTCAAGGTTTACCAGTCATTCACGAACTTAAAAAATAACGGCTGTTTTTTTTAAGTTTGGTATCAAAGGGGACAGAACTGTTCCCTTTTTACGTATATTGAGTGGTCATTAGTGGTTTTAATTTTGTAACTCACTTCGTTCAGACAGGACAAAATTAAAAACAACCAATGCCAACTCATTTGGTTTTACTTTCCTATCTTCGGGTAGAGTATAAGCGCGCACTAATGACAGTTAATAAACAACAACTTAAAACCCCATACTTTATGATCAACGAAGCTAAGTTGATTGAAAATCTAGAGAAAGCAAAGCAGCTTAAAAAGATCTCTGGGGTTAAATTGGTATTGGCACTCAAATGCTTCTCCACTTGGGGGGTGTTTGACATCATCAAACCCTATCTTGATGGAACGACGAGCTCTGGCCCTTTTGAGGTTAAGCTTGGTCACGAAACCTTTGGCGGCGAAACTCATGCCTACAGTGTGGGTTATAGTGAAGATGACGTGCGTGAAGTCGCTGATATCTGTGACAAGATGATCTTCAACTCTCAGTCTCAACTTGCTGCATACCGACATATTGTGGAAGGAAAAGCTTCACTGGGTTTACGTTTGAATCCAGGTGTAAGCTACGCAGGTCAAGATCTTGCTAACCCTGCGCGTCAGTTCTCGCGTCTTGGTGTGCAAGCCGATCATATCAACCCACAAGTGTTTGAGAACATCGATGGCGTGATGTTCCATATGAACTGCGAAAACAAAGACGTGGATGCGTTTATTGGTCTGCTTGACTCTATTTCCGAACAGTTTGGTAAGTATCTAGACAAGCTTGATTGGGTAAGTATGGGCGGCGGGGTGTTCTTTACATGGCCGGGCTATGATATTGAAAAGCTCGGTTTGGCACTCAAAGCGTTTGCACAAAAGCACGGCGTTCAGATGTATCTCGAGCCGGGTGAAGCAATCATTACTAAAACGACTGATCTTGTAGTGACTGTGGTTGATATCGTCGAGAACGTTAAGAAGACGGCGATTGTCGATTCAGCGACAGAGGCGCACCGACTCGATACATTGATTTACAACGAGCCTGCGTCAATCTTGGAAGCATCTGAAAACGGTGATCATGAATACGTGATTGGTTCGTGTTCTTGTCTGGCTGGTGACCAGTTCTGTGTTGCGAACTTCGATCAGCCAGTAGAAATTGGTCAGCGCTTGCATATTCTAGACAGTGCAGGTTACACCATGGTGAAACTTAACTGGTTTAATGGCTTGCGTATGCCATCGGTATATTGTGAACGCTCGACGGGCGAGATCCAAAAGCTGAATGAGTTCGACTACTCTGACTTTAAGCGCTCACTTTCTCAGTGGTCAGTAAAGTAAGGTTCTCTCCCCGAGGTAAACAAAAAAGAGAGCGAAATTTCGCTCTCTTTTTCTATCTAGCTCTCAACGAGAACCCGAGTATCTTCACTCAACGATTCCAGCTCATTGGCAACATCATCAATGTTGATTTGCTGAGGGAGCCTAACCGACATGCTTGCAGTGAAAAGACTTGAGCTTACGCCACCGCCGCCAGCAATAAATACGCGCTGACAATCCATATCCAGTATGTTGATACCTTGTCCATCAAGAACATGGGTGATCTCATTGACGATACCTGCACGATCATTGGAGTCGAGCCTTAGTTGGTAAACTGCATCGCTGTCGTGAGCATGTTGATCAGAATCGACAACTTGTACCAGTAGGTCTGGATGAGACGTAAACGCATCTTTAACGACCTGTTCATTCTCAGCGGGCAAGTTCACTTTGATGACCGCAGCGACTTGATCCTCGATGAAGTTTACTTTGCTGATTAGCCACTTACCACCATTTTCATGAGTAATAGCTGCAAGTTGCTTGATAGTAGCAGGCGTAGCTTTGCCAACGAAATTAACAATGAATGTACTGTTCATACTGGGCCTCCAAACGCTGAGTAAGGCATGATGTATCTTTCATCTACAGCGATAAAAGAGAGTTAATACCTAACTTCAGTTTAGAATGTCATGACCAGTTAGGTTTGATCTGGGTCAAGAATTACCCCTAAATCCTTGTCTCAATTATCGATCTTTTATAGCGACCACAAAACGTTTGACTGCGTATCGGCCATGGGATGTTTAAAACGTCACCTTCATCTCGGCGCCCCAAAATACGCTGTCGTAGCTTGCACCTGAGTCTAAGGCGAACTTAGCGGCCTCTTTATTACCTAGCCAAGGTTGGTTGGTAAATTGAAATTCGGCACTGCCTCCCCATGCTCCGCTAACCCAACCGTGAATATGTCCGACAGGGTTGAGGAAAAACAATGAAACGCTGCCTAATGATTCTGAACCCATAACTTCGCCCCCTGAGGCCACAATGTCTTGCTCCTTTTCAAACATCATTTCACCAACAATAGCACCGAAGAAAGGGGTGATGAAAATATCTTGCCATGATGGTACTTCTGCAAACGCTTCGACGCCGTATTCCCAGAAAAAGGTCGACATGGTGGCGGAATAGAGGAAAGATTCAAATTCATCGAAACCTGCGTGGCGTGCAGCGGTATAGTAAACACCACCAAAATAAGGGTGCATAATGTAGTTCAGGACATGTTCATCTCGATCCCATACCGGGCCTGAAGAGACGTTGTCTTTCCATTTAGAGCCTAAGCTACTTATATCTCGGTCATCTTTTTCCCACTTTGTGATCTCTTCAGGTAAAAGGGTCATGAGTCCAACGGTTGCTACGCTCAAACCTAAAATGGTGTAGGTTTGCCCCATTAGATAGTCCCAGTCTTTTCCGTCTGAAACAGTCAGATGCTTTGGTGTTTCTGGCTCTTCTAACTTGAGTTCACTTTCTGTCAAACTAAGTGCAAACGGATTAGGGGGCTGATACTGATAAGAGTGATGGAACGGTGTGTTAATTTGAGCTTGATCTACCGTATACGAAAACTCAATATGGTCTGTGGGAGCATATAAATTAACGTTGGCATGAGCTGGCGCTGACAAAACTAAAGCGATAATGCTTTTTTTGAACACAGAGTACTCCATCGGTTCTAAATTGATGATCAAGTTCACAATTATCTGGTAAAAGTTAACGATTGAGAATCAATAATTGTCCTAAATAGAAAATTTAGTTGGTTTTAGGCAAATTAGCACAATTGTTATGAGTTAAACTCTTAAAAACTGTGATGTTTTGCCACTAAGGATTAAATAATGTTAAAAATCGCAATGCTCAGCACAGGGGAAGAGGTCCTTCACGGAGACATCGTAGATACGAACGCTGCGTGGTTATCACAGAGATTTTTTGAACATGGCTTTAGCGTGACAAAGCGCTCGACTGTGGGTGATGAGATGTCTGCTTTGGTTGAAGAGATGCTTATGCTGAGTTTCAACAGCGATGTAGTGATAGTGAATGGTGGCTTAGGGCCAACAAGTGATGACTTGAGCGCAGAGGCAGCGAGTATCGCGGCAGAAAAACCACTGGTACTCTATCCGGAGTGGATAGAGAAGTTAAAGGCGTTTTTCTCTTCGCGTGGATTAGCCATGCCAGAGAGTAACCACAAACAGGCGATGCTTCCACAAGACTCCCTTCTTCTCGATAACCCGATCGGAACCGCTTGCGGGTTTAAAGTTGTTATCAACGATTGTGACTGCTATTTTACCCCTGGCGTACCAAGTGAATTTAAACTAATGGTCGAGCAGTGCATTTTGCCAGACATGAAAAACAGCCATCCAGATGTTTCTGGGCAAGAATGCAGTAAGCTGTATACGTTTGGAACGTCCGAGTCAGCATTGTCAGATACCCTTGATAAGGTTCAATTACCTCAAGGCTATACGTTAGGTTATCGCTCTTATTTGCCTTATATCGAAGTGAAGCTATTTGGCCCCAAGGGGGACTTAGATAATCGCGTAAAACTGCTGCAAATTATCTTTAACTTGATAGAAAACAATGTCGTCAGTGTTGATGAGTCAATGCAAGATCACGTCGCCTATCTGATTCAGGAGCGTAAACAGTCAATCGCGACTGCAGAGCAATCAACCTATGGTGCGTTGTCTCACTGGCTTCAATCTAATGAAATGGGTGCGGAGTACTGTGGTCATGGTTGGGTTTTAGGCCAGCGTGTCAGTGTTGGTGATGATAAAGACGATCCTCTTGCGGCATCTTTTGCTCTGGCTGGTGCAACCAAAGATAAATGTGCAACAGATATTGCTATTGTCACGGGTAAAGTAACTGACAAGACGTTTTCCGTCGCTTTGGCAGCGCCAGAAGGAGAGTGGGGGCAGGTGTTGACGCTTAATCGTCAGTATAACCGTGTAGATAGAACGTCGGTTATTACCACTGTGGCAGCGGACATGCTGAGAAGATACCTTAACTCAAAGCCGATGTTTGCTCACTATAGCTCTTTAACTCGCGACAAAGAGATGTTCGTACCTCGTAATGCTCTTGGTGAATAAATATTCAACTAGAGTGTTGAGCCTGTTTTGTCAAACAGGCTCAGACTACCGTGCCGTAATAAGTTTTTGATACCATTTCTTATTCCCAAACAGCGAAAAATTTTTTTTAATATTCATTCTTTGAATAAATGTTAACTAAATGATTTTCAATGGAAGTCAAAATTGTCTTAATTTTGCAACGTGCAATCAGAAAAATAACCTTTAAACTGAGATTTCGGGAGTCGATCTGCTCAAGGAGGTTAGCATGTTTAGTCAGTCCAAAATTCTCGTTTGGTATCAAGTGGCAAGCCAAAAAGTCTATTTGGGAGAGGCGTTTAGCGATGAGCACCATAACGTAATCTCGCTGTGGCTTGAAGCGCCGAAAGAGCGAACTGATGATGATAACTTGGGTTATCACTTGTCTTTGTTTGATGATGGTGGCAGAGAGATTGGTGATAAGTCGGTTTCGATGTTAACCGCAGACGAGTTTCTATCAGGGCTAAGAGCCTAACAACAAAAATGGCCACTGCTACGTGGCCATCGGTTAAATTTATTCTTGAATAATTATGCGCGTTTCTCTTTCAGCGAGTAATTGACATCTTCAATTTCGATGTCAGTTTTCGCTCGGCAGATACACGGTAAGATTTCATTCTCTTTGGTGTAAGCCATGGCAAAACCAACGTATTCGACCTCGCCGGAGACTAGAGTGCAGCGACAAGCGCCGCAATGTCCATCTCGGCAGTGATATTCAGGCTCGAGACCGGCGTTTTCCATTGTTTCAAGAATGGTATTCGACGGATGCGATTGAATAGCGGTGATTGCGTTGATTTTAATTCGCGACATTAGAGTTCAAAATCCTTAAAGTCATCAGCTCGAACGTCACTGTCTATTTGACCAACAAGGTAAGATGAAATCTCTGCTTCTTGTGGCGCTACCTGTACGTTATCTGAAGACAACCATGCGTTAATCCATGGAATTGGGTTTGACGTTGCTTCTGGATACGCTGCGTCTAGACCAACCGCTTGCATACGAATGTTCGTAATGTATTCAACGTATTGGCAAAGGATGTCTTTGTTCAAACCGATCATTGAACCATCTTTGAATAGGTACTCTGCCCACTCTTTCTCTTGTTCAGCGGCGTCTTTGAATAGGTCGAAACACTCTTGTTTGCACTCTTCAGCAATCTGCATAAATGAGAAGTCATCCTGGCCGTTGCGTAGCAGGTTGATCATATGCTGCGTACCAGTAAGGTGAAGTGCTTCATCACGAGCGATCAGCTTGATGATCTTGGCATTACCTTCCATC
The DNA here is from genome assembly GCF_036533755.1 of Vibrio sp. M260118. NCBI lineage: Bacteria > Pseudomonadati > Pseudomonadota > Gammaproteobacteria > Vibrionales > Vibrionaceae > Vibrio > Vibrio sp. M260118. The sequence continues at coordinate 10,156 of NZ_JATABG010000090.1, forward strand.
AATTCGCGCTCTGCGAATGCAAATGAACAGGCAAAACTGACATAGAAACGGATCGCTTCTAGCGCGTTAACCGACATCAGACACACATACAGCTTCTTCTTAAGATCGTGAAGCGTAATTGTAACTTCTTCGCCATTGATTGTGTGGGTGCCTTCACCATAACGATGGTAATCGTTAGTCAGCTGGATTAAATCATCGTAGTAGTGAGAAATGTCCTCGGCACGCTTAAGGATGTGCTCGTTTTCAACGATGTCATCAAACACTAGGCCCGGATCGTTGACGATGTTACGAATGATGTGGGTGTATGAACGCGAGTGAATCGTCTCTGAGAATGACCAAGTTTCAATCCAGGTTTCTACTTCTGGAAGAGATACCAGTGGAAGTAGGGCAACGTTAGGGCTACGACCTTGGATAGAGTCGAGTAGCGTTTGGTATTTAAGGTTAGAGATGAAAATATGCTTTTCATGCTCTGGCAGCTTGTTGTAATCGATAC
>NZ_JATABG010000091.1:0-10638 GCF_036533755.1 Vibrio sp. M260118
GATGGTCGCCATTTCTGGATACTGTTTAACTAGATATTCTGGGATCCAAAAACCTTCTTCGCCGCCGTTAACTAGCGATTTACCTGCATAGCGAAGACGTTTTTCTGCAACGCCCTTGTCGAGTGCATCTTTAAGGGCGTTGCTCCATAGCTCAGGCGCTACGTCTGGTTGACCCTTTTCAATCATCGACGTTCCCGTTGGCATGGTGTCTCCGGGAATTAATTCGGCTTCACAACCATAGCCATGTTCTAGGATAAATTTATCTACATTGGCAATCACTGTTGCAGAGTTCCAGTTCATATCAGCGATTGTTACCTTGCCACACTCGTCAGCTTGGGCATGGAAAGCGGTTGCGCTTAGGGTTAGTAATGCAGCCGTTTTTAGTTTCATCTTAATTTCCTTCTTAATGAATACCTTATAAAAATAGCGAATTGATGTTTAGAGTTCAAATTAATATGTTATCTCTGTGAGCTATTGGTATACAAATTTGTGACAGAAACACGAAATACGCGCGAGTAAAGCGTGCATTTAGTCACGTAAAACGACTAGTGATGCGTATTCAGGAGAGCGTTTATGCTTCGTGCTCAAACCATTGCGCTATATGTTAAAAAGATTAATCTGCAGACCAAACACTCTTTATATCTGGCCAACCCCAGTTGGTTAAGGCTACGTCTTTTAATACGCCTTCGAAACGTAAAGTCTGGCGATGGTGAAAGAGGGGGGTTAACCAGTACTGGTTGATTAATGCCGAGGCGATTGGTTCTAAGGCATTCAAGTAGTCGGTAAGGTGAGTCTGTGCCCGAAGTTGATTGAGTTGATTGAGTAGCCAAATTTTTGATTCATCACCGATACCACGTTGAATGATCGGGTTGTGATACAGGCTGTTGAACGCTGATGCATGTCTATTGTCGTCAAGGTTTATGTTGGTCAGGATCAGTGATTCTTCAAGTTGACCTAAGTTGGCAAGCCTCGTCAGTTCTCTATAACTGTAGCTGTTGATGGTCACTTTGGTGCCAAATTGTTCTAACAGGTGTTTGACTGCTAACGCACAACTTTTCAACGAACTGTAGTCGTAGATGGCAATGCTCAGATGCTGAGGAAGAGCCGCTTCGGGCATTTCTGGTCGGGTGATGTTGTGCCATATTGGGAGTAAATTGTATGCGAGCTCACAGCCGAATATTAGATTTGTTTCCTGTAGATAGTTGAAAATTCTCTGTGGTGTTAAGTAAGTGGATAAGTAGCGTCGCTGTTGATCATCTAAGACGGTTGTCCCTGATTGGTTGAAGAGAACAAATATACAACCATCTTCGGTGCGACTCTGTTTGATGTTTGGGTCGATATCTTGGCTCACGTGCTGAGAAACGTAGTAACTACAACCTGTGTTGATTTGGTTTTTAGCTTGGCCAGTTTGAACTTGCTTTTTGCTCGATTCTGTTTGGTCGAGATGCCAAATAGTGACCTGGTCTGTTAATGCGCGACATGCATAAAATCGATCGAAAGCTTGTAAACACAGCCTGCTGCTCGAGTGCTCGGTAACCTCAAAAGGTCCGCAACCGACTACTTGGTTAAGGGTGTTGTTGTTTAATTGGTTGATTGGTTGAATGGAGTATTTTACTCCTGAAACTAAACCGCCAAAACCGTGGTCAGGTGCTGACAGCTTAAAGACAATCTTATAAGGACTTGGCGAATATACATCGACTAAGTGGTTGAGCTCACTTTGATAATCTTCTAGTTCACTAAGCCGCTTAAATAGTCCAACGATACTTTGTGCGTCGATTTGAACACCATTGTGGAACGTCAGTCCGGGGCGTAGATAAAAACTCCATTCAAGTTGAAGCTCGTCATAGTGCCAGTGGTGAGCAAGTTGTGGTTCAAGACTTCCATCAGCAGCACTGGATACTAGACAGCAATAGACCTGGCGTAGCAAGTACCGTTCACTTGAACGCTGAAGGTGATGCGGAAGCAAAGGTTCAAATGGACGCTTATATGTTAACTGAATATGCAGCAACCCTTCCCGTATTGACGCCCCTGACGTGCTTTGCAGAAGTCGACCGAACGCCTGCTCGTCATCGTCGAGGATCGAGAGCGCTTTTTCGTACTTTCCCTCGAGTATTCTTTTTGCCGCGAGCTTGGTTTTTAGTTCTTTCAGGCTGATATGGAGGATCAATGTCGAACGTTGATTACGTCCTGCTTTTGGTTGCCATGACAACCAAGACAACTCAAGCATCTGATTGAGCAAGTTACGTGCATGTCGTGGGGTAGTAAATAGCGACTCAGCAACGACAGGTAGTGTGGTTTTATGCTCAACGCCAACACCTAGCGGAATCAAGCGAGTGTAATAGCGAAGCAAGTTGAGATCTGACATTTTAAACTACCTATGCTTAAAGGTTGGTATGCTGGATTGTGTTCCTATTTTAACTCGAATTAAGCTAGATATAACGTATTTGAACTCAATTTTCTAATTATATGGAATTGGTCTGAAGTCATTATGCTATCAATTTGTTCCGTATTAAAGTGTCAGTTGTCTTACGTTAAGTAGGTTGAGCCGCCATGAATGAAAACTCGCTCAAAGCGTCAGTAAGCCCTATTATTAAACAAGATATAATTCAAACGTTGTTGGCCTAAAATATGGAAAAAGTGGTAGACCTAAATCGATGGCAAAAAGAACATATCAGAACCGAACAAGAACTTAAGCATCTATTTGCGGAAGTAAAAGGTCATTACCAAACCTTACCCTATCCAGAATTAGAGCTGAGATTAACGCTGCTTGAAGCTTTGAAGCGTCAGTTGATTGAGTGTAAAGATAAGCTGGTTGAATCGCTGAGCCAAGATTACGGACAGAGAAGTGAATTTGACAGTTTAATTTGCGATATTTTGCCTGCGGTTGCGCACATCAACTATACCCAAAAACATCTCAAGAAATGGTTGAAAACCAGTAAAAGGCGCTCAGGTCTAATGCTATTTCCTTCTAAAATTGTTGTAGAATATCAACCACTTGGTGTTGTAGGTGTTATCGTCCCTTGGAATTTTCCAATTGTTTTAAGTATCGCCCCTATCGTTACTGCTCTGGCCGCAGGCAATCGAGTCATGGTAAAGCTTAGCGAGCACACGCCAAAAACTAATCAAGTGTTGAGTGAGATCTTGGCTTATATTGGTGAGTATGTTTATCCAGTCGAAGGGGGCGTCGATATTTCGCAGTCCTTTGCTACACTGCCGTTTGATCATCTGATCTTTACTGGCTCAACCCAGGTCGGCAAATTAGTTGCCTCAGCCGCAGCGAAAAACTTAACGCCGGTAACACTCGAGCTTGGAGGGAAGTCTCCGGCGATTATTGCTAAAGATGCGGATATCACCAAAGCCGTTGATGCGATATTGCTCGGTAAATCGATTAACGCAGGTCAAATCTGCGTGGCTCCTGATTATGTGTTGGTACCGCAAGGAAAAGAACTTCAGTTTATAGAGCGCTATTTAGCGCGTTTTTATCAACTCTATTTAGATGAAGGACAAATGGCGTCGGCAACTTGTATCGTTAATGATGCCCAATACCAAAGGCTTGAACAATACTTGCTCGATGCAAAAAACTTAGGCGCAACAATACATACCATCGAATATCTGCAGCTCAAGTCGAGACAGATGGCGCCTCAATTGGTAACGGGTGTCAGTGATAAAATGCGTCTAATGCAGGAAGAGATATTTGGCCCAATTTTACCTGTGATTGGATACCGAACCGTTGAGGAAGCATTGGCGTTTGTTAATGCACGCCCACGACCGCTGGCACTGTATCTGATGTCGAATGATACGTTGCTCCAACGACGAGTTATCGAGCAGACTCATAGTGGCGGTGTAGCTATTAACGATACGCTACTTCAAGTGGCAGCCGAGGATGCACCTTTTGGAGGAATTGGTGAATCAGGTATTGGACAATATCATGGGGTGGAGGGATTCAGAACCTTCTCAAAAGCAAAAACGGTGCTCTACTCACCCACTTGGATACCACGCAGTCATTTGTTACTAAAGTATCGAAAGCTGGCGGTGCGAGTTCTCGGTCGCCTGTTTATTCGTTGAGCATTCAGAGCCAAGACGGTAAAGAGTATCGCTGACGTAGAAGCGCTGATTGAAGATTGTTTGACTGTCTGGTCAGCCAGACAAGTTATGCTTTATAAAAGTCGGTGCAAGGTCCCATAAAACCGTAATTGTTGATTATACTGTAAAGGCAGGGACCACAACTGTTAGAGGAGTGTGGATATGGAATTACGTAATCAACGTGGTGAAATTACTCAAGTAGCTGATAACCTCACCATAAAAGAAGTACTGGAAATGGGTTACTCGATAGACTTGTGCGATGAGATGTTCGATCCCAATGAACATTGGATAGCAAATGCTGACCGAATAGCCTACGGCGAGATGCCTGAAAACTAGTAGAATTGATATACATCGAATCCGAGCAATGCTCGGATTTTTTGTTTAACAGCTGCTTAACTCTGAGGTATTTAAAAAGCTGACATATATTTAAAAGCCATTTGATGAGGGCTGATACTGCTTTTACTCAGACGTTGTGAAGCAAGTACCACCAGTCGGTCGATTACATGACATTCGTGCTACGATCTAGGGTAATATGAGGAGCTCAAATAATTGGGCGTATTGCCGATACAATTAAAGTAACGCCTTAGGAAACGAAAGAAGAACGAATGAATATAATGGGGATCGCCATCGGGGCGACAGGCTTGCTGCTTCTCTGCATGTTTTTGTGGATGCTAGCCTTATCTTTGCGTAAAAAACGATTAGAGCAAGAGCGAAAAGAGCGAGAAATTGCTTTTCGTAAAGCTATGGAAAAAAATCGTAAGCAGGAGCATGAAGAGAGAATCATTAAGGCTGAGGGAGGTCATATTCCCACTATCCTCTATCTAGCGAAAGAGTGTGAGCGCACGAGGCTGCAAGAAGCAGTTTATTGGTACACCAAGGCTGCGAATCTAGATAATATCACAGGTATGTATGGTGTGCTGCGCATTAGCGATAAAATGAAGCAAGATCTGGTACTAAGAGAGCAGGCCAAGTACTGGAGAATATGTATTGCCGCAGCCGAAGGTAGTCTGCCCCATCAATATGAAATGGCTCAGGCGTTATTTTCCGGACATGGTACAGAGGTTAATATACAGAAAGCGCTATCTCTGATGGAATCTGCCGCTGAGCAGAATCACCTTGATGCGATTATTTTCTTAGGTGATTGGCACATCGCTCCAAACAATCCGAACAAGAACCCGCGCTTGTCGACGGATTACTACCGCAGAGCAGCAGAGCTTAAAAGCAATGAAGGCCGCATGAAGCTGGGTTTAAATTATATTCAAGGCCGCGGTGTAGCGCCTAGTTTTGAACGTGGCGTTTATTGGCTTGAACGTGCCGCTGAGAAGGGGCATTTAGACGCCATGTACAGAGCAGGCGAAACTTGGATGGACCAAAAGCCAAACGGAAACGCGCTTGCGTACATTTGGCTGTTTTTAGCCGGACAACTTGGTCATGATCCTGCAAGACACCTGCGCGACCAAGTCGCAATGAATATCGGTGTTGATACTGTGGTTGGTTTGCAGAGCTTGGCTAAGCCTATGATTAAGAAAATCAGAGACAATAAAGTCAGCAAGCATTCTATCATTAAAGCGCTGAATAAGTTGTATAAACACCGTCGTATCCCATTAGATGAAAATAGCGATGTCGTTGCAACCTTATCATCAGAAACCGTCGATTCTCAAGACGTTATTGAGCACGCAATTATAGAACAACCAAACGTCGACGACCAAAGAGCCGAAGAGACTCCGTCTAAGGTCGATTATTCTCAATCACCAATGGACAAACAATAAAAAATGGCCTCGTTTTCACGAGGCCATTTTTTACTTAAACGTTAGGTCAATAGACCCTATCCGCTATTTCAAAGCTTGCTTCTGTTTGGCTTTGCAAACTGCGGCAGTAAATACTACGTCAGTTGAGCTGTTTAGTGCAGTTTCAGCCGAGTCTTGAACCACACCAATAATGAAGCCAACCGCAACAACCTGCATTGCGATCTCGTTTGGAATACCAAATAGACCACAAGCTAGAGGGATGAGAAGCAGTGAACCGCCAGCTACACCAGATGCGCCACAAGCAGATACAGACGCAACTATGCTTAGTAGCAATGCAGTCAGTAGATCCACTTCGATACCCATAGTGTGTACCGCGGCAAGTGTCAGTGTTGTGATCGTGATGGCAGCGCCGGCCATGTTAATGGTTGCGCCAAGTGGGATAGACACTGAGTAGGTGTCTTCATCGAGCTTAAGCTTTTCACACAACGCCATGTTAACTGGGATGTTTGCAGCACTTGAACGGGTAAAGAATGCTGTCACACCACTTTCGCGAATACATTGTAGTACGAGTGGGTAAGGGTTCTCGCCAGTTTTTACGAATACAATAATTGGGTTGACGATAAGCGCAATAATCGCCATTGAGCTAAGCAGTACAACAAGTAGCTGTGCGTAACCTGCTAGAGCTTCAAAGCCTGTTGTTGCTAGAGTAGCAGAGACAAGGCCGAAGATACCAAATGGGGCTAGACGAATAATAAAGCGCACGATTTGTGATACGCCGTGGCTAAGATCTTCAAATACCGCTTTGGTGGTTGCTGAAGCGTGATGAAGCGCTAAACCTAGACCAATCGCCCACGCAAGAATACCAATGTAGTTTGCGCTCATTAACGCGTTCACTGGGTTATCAACGAGTTTGAACAGTAAGGTATTGAGAACTTCGCCAATACCTTGTGGTGGTGTCGCACCTTCAGCGCCAGATACTAAAGTCAACGTGGTTGGGAACATGAAGCTAAGTACTACGGCCGTTAAAGCGGCAGTAAATGTACCGAAAAGGTATAGAACCACAATTGGTCGCATGTAGGTATGCTGGTTTTTCTTTTGGTTAGCGATCGACGCTGCGACCAAAATAAACACTAAGATAGGCGCTACGGCTTTAAGCGCTCCAACAAAAAGGCTTCCGAGTAAGCCGACGCTTTTTGCAGAATCTGGAGATACAGTCGCCAGAGCGACACCAAGGATGATGCCGGCTAGGATCTGTAGGACCAGATTGCCACGTGCAAAGCGGGCAATAAGAGAGTTGTGTTGCATAGTTATTCTCACGGTGAATAGATTTATAAATTTATAGTAATTCCAGCAATTATCAGCTGAGTGAGACATAGTAACGGCTTGAAATAATGTGTCTAGAATTAATTGATAATCAGTATTAAATGTTAACTAAATTGATCTAATTTGAATTTATTGTTCTTGTTTTGTGTCTTGTTTGGTGGAAGGTGTGGCGGGGGCTTTGGTCAGGCAGGGTCGTGCTGTGGCGAGCTTTATACTTAGTTTATATTGTGTATGTGGATACGAAAAAGGCTCTAAGCATGGAGCTTAGAGCCTTATTAATCTATTTAGCTGCTATGAGTGAGCGACTAAATTAACCTTCGCTGCGATTACCACGACCATGGCCACGTTCGCCACGGTAGTTACCACGGTTATCACCACCACGGTTGCGGTCAAAGCGACGCTCGCCATCACGACGACCACGACCACCTTCGCGGTTGCCATCACGGCCGCCTTCACGGTTACCGCGGTAGCCACCACCATCGCGGTTGCCGTCACGGTTTCCACGATGTCCGCCTTCACGGTTACCACGGTAACCACCGCCATCACGACGACCACGGCCACCGTCACGACCGCCACCACGACGTGGTTCACGGAAATCAGTAAAGTCACATACTACCGCGTCAACTTGTTTCTGACGGATACGTAGTTTGCGTAGTTTACCTGCAGTTTCAGAAGACATTGCTTTTGGTAGCTGAACGTAAGTCTCGCCTTGTGCTAGCTTGATTGCACCGATAGAGCCTTTAGTTAGGCCAAGTTCGTTTGCAAGTGCACCAACGATGTCTTTAACCTGAACACCTTGCTCACGGCCAACTTGTAGTTGGTACGTATCCCAGTCTTGAGTATTGAACTCGCGACGACCGCCATCACGACCATTTTCGCGGCGCTCTTTACGACGTTGCTTGTCACGCTCAATCGCTTCAATCATTGGGTCTTCGCCAATGTAGAATAGTGGGCGCTTACCTTGCTGGCGCTTAAGTAGGATAGCGGCAAGTGTTGCTGCATCTAGCTCTAGAGACTCTTGTAGTTTCTCAACTAGCTCAGAGAATTTCTCTAGCGCTTTGTGTTCTTTATCTGCTTCTAGTTCTGTACCTAGTTTTGCTAGGCGAGCTTCTGCAACCTTATTGCGGTGCGGAAGTTGAATCTCTTCCATAGAAGATTTAGTTACGCGCTCGATAGTGCGAAGCATGCGTAGTTGGTTAGTGCGAACTAGCAGGATCGCTTTACCTTTACGTCCAGCACGGCCAGTACGACCAATACGGTGGATGTATGACTCAACATCGAATGGGATGTCGTAGTTAAATACGTGTGTGATACGTGGAACGTCAAGACCACGCGCAACAACGTCAGTCGCAACTAGGATGTCGATAACACCTTGTTTGATGTGGTCAACAGTACGCTCACGTAGAGACTGAGGGATATCACCGTGCAGTGCAGCTGCTTTAAAGCCACGTGCAGATAGCCAGTCAGCTAGGCGCTCAGTATCTTGACGAGTACGTACGAATACGATTGATGCGTCAGTCTCTTCTGTCTCTAGAAGGCGTGACATTGCTTCGTCTTTTTCTACACCTTTAACAACCCAGAACTGCTGCTCAACTTTGTCTACCGTGTGGTTTTTACCTGCAACGTCGATCGTTTCTGGATCGCGTAGGAAGCGCTCAACAATGCTCTTAAGCATAGGAGGCATAGTTGCAGAGAAAAGAACGCGCTGTGCAGACTCAGGAGCGTGCTCCATGATTTCAGTTACGTCGTCAACAAAGCCCATGTTTAGCATTTCATCAGCTTCATCAAGAACAAACGTGTGTACTTCGTCTAGGTGTAGACGATCACGGTTGATAAGATCTTGAACACGACCTGGTGTACCAACAACGATGTGAGCACCGTTTTTAAGTGCACGCATTTGATCAACGATAGATGCACCACCGTAGATCTCTAGCACTTTAAGGCCAGCGATGTTTTTACCTAGGTTCTTAACTTCAGCAGCTACCTGGATTGCTAGCTCACGAGTTGGAGCAAGAACAATTGCTTGAGGCTTACGTTGTGCAAGGTCTAGCTTGTTAAGAAGAGGCAGAGAGAAAGCGGCAGTTTTACCAGTACCAGTTTGAGCTTTACCTAGCGCGTCTTTACCAGCCAATAGGTGCGGGATAGCAGCAGCCTGAATTGGAGTTGGTGAAACAAAACCCATACCATCAAGAGCTGAAAGGATAGAGTCGTTAAGCGCTAGATCGCTAAACTGAATTACAGAATCTGTCATTGGGATCCTACTATATATAAGTCAACAAAAGGTCCCACGAGCTCTACCAATTCCAATACCAATCCAGTTGAGAGCTGATTCCGTTCAGATGCGGAAAAGTCGTAAATCGCATCAAGCCACTAGGGACATAAACATATCGATACCACTAACTATCTGCTCGTCATTCTAGAGCAAGTTAACGAACATATAGTTGGGGGCACCGATATAAGGGGGCGGATTATTCCCTAAAAGCATAAAAAAAGCCAGAAAAAATTGAATTTCATCACATAATTTTCTTGATATGAGAACGTTTGTTCACATTTTCGACATCTTGTTGTGCCGGTTGAATAAATTTAAAGCAACACACCTTGTTAATATCCAGCTGATTTATCGCGAGATTACTAGATTGTCATCCACTGAGGTAGATAGCGTATAGGTGCAATGATATAGTGTGCGCCATTATTCGGTTAGTTACTCACTCGGTTAAAACAAGATAAATGTTTCAAGATAACCCTCTTCTTGCTCAACTTAAGCAGCAAATTCAAGAAAATCTCCCTAAGAAAGAAGGCACAGTAAAAGCAACTGACAAAGGCTTTGGTTTCTTAGAGGTTGATAGTAAAACCAGTTACTTTATTCCGCCCCCGTACATGAAGAAATGCATGCATGGTGACAAAGTCAAAGCGATCATCCGTACAGAGAAAGATCGTGAGCAAGCTGAACCTGAAGAGTTACTAGAGCAAGGGCTTAACCGTTTCATTGGCCGAGTTAAACTGTTCAAAGGTAAGCTGAACGTTACGCCCGATCATCCTCAGCTGAAGAAATTATCTTTGAAAGCGAAGACGCGTAAAGGTATTAAGAGCGATGACCTAAGAGAGGGCGATTGGGTAGTTGCACATTTGATTCGACACCCACTAAAAGATGACAACGGTTTTTTTGTCGAGATCAGCGAGAAGATCACTGACGCAGACGACAAAATCGCACCTTGGTGGGTAACGTTGGCACAAAATGATCTGCCAAACAGTGAACCAGCAGGCATCGATAATTGGGAGCTCAAAGACGATTCAGACCTAGAGCGTATCGATATGACACACGTACCTTTTGTCACCATTGATGGTGAGTCAACAAAAGATATGGATGACGCTCTCTATGCGAAAAAAACTGAGTCAGGTGACTTTGAGCTGACGATTGCGATTGCCGACCCAACCGCCTACATCACGCCAGATAGCAAAATGGATAAAGTCGCCCGCGAGCGTG